>JAUYDU010000293.1 GCA_030691665.1 Chloroflexota bacterium | reverse complement strand
GGCGCCAGCGTCGAGCCGCATTGGCCGATGACCTCGGTTGTTATTCCCTGGGCAATCTTGCTGTCGGCTGTTGGATTGACCAAAAGCGGCAGGTCCGAGTGCGAGTGCGTATCGATGAAACCCGGCGTCACGACCTTGCCCCGCGCGTTCACCGTAACCGGCGCCTTGCCGACCAGCGGGCTCGACGCCCCGGGCTGTACCCGAGCAATCGCGGCGATGCGGCCGTCCTTGACGCCGACGTCCGCCCAATACCACGGGTTGCCGCTGCCGTCCAGCACCCGTCCCCCGGTTATGACCAGGTCAAACATCCTGTGTGGGCACCTCCAGGCTCAACCTTGATTGCCTGCTTTTCGAGGTTTGGGCGTGGTGTTCCTGTGCGGGCGCTGGGCTTGGCCCGGCTGGCCATGACAATGCGGGCTAATCAAGGTAACCAGGAGATCAACTCTATGGGAGTCCCCGGGCGGGGACTCGATCGTTTCGCTGCCTGCCAGGGCTTCTGCGGCGTCGACCCCGGTCAGGGCAAGTGGGCCGCAGCCCAGCCGATTCCCAGTTCGTGAAGCTTGGCAACTCCAGGCCTGCCGTCAGGAGACCACCCAGCCATCAGGTGGTGCAGCTCCACAGCTTGCTGCATTTCCTCCGGGGAGATGGCGACCCCGGCCAGCGGTCCGGAACCGAACGCATCGGCAAAGCGCCCAGGCAGCTTCTCCAGTTGCTGCGCCCGGTGGCGCACGTTGAAGACCCGACAGAGGTTGAGGGCCCTCTCGCCGGTCTTCATCACTTCCCATAGGCTGGTTTCCCAGCCCGTTATCGCCTGAACAAGGTCCTCGAACATGGGCAGCGGCAAGAGCCCCCTGGGGGCCACTCCAAAGAAGCACACCGACAGGCACTTGAGAGCGCTCCATAGCTGCTCCAGGTAAAGATAATGGCGTAGCTTGGCCAGGCCCAGGTCATACGGGTCAACGGGCTCGAGCAACCCCAGAGGGGCGATCCCGGCCATCCCCGGGGTTCCGGGTTTCAGGAACATGGTGTCGTGGGCAGCAACCATATGGTCCGCTCCGGTTTCGGCGACGGCGTAGCCCAGGCCGACGCCGAACTTGCCCCGCGGCTCGTGCATCGGGAGTTCCTGCCCGCCGGCATGCATTGCATACCGGGTGGCTTTGCCACCGATGCTGGCAGCGGCCCGCTCGACACCCTCGCCGAGGATCCGGCCGATACCGCGCCTCCGGATAATCTGGTCCAACAGGGCGATGGCGGCTTCGGCGGACCCGAAGCGGGCCTCCACGCCACAATCCCCCGCACTCAGCAGCCCATGCTCAAAGCACTCCATGGCAAAGGCAATGGCCACACCCGCGGAGATGGTGTCGATTCCGCTTTCGTTACACATCTCGTGCATCCGGCAGATGGCGAGAGGGTCGGAAACCCCGAGGTTGCTGCCGAAAGCGGCCACTGTTTCGTATTCCGGTCCCCATAGGTGCCGTCGAGCTGCCGCCCATCGGCGACGGGCTTCATCTCCCGCTTGCACCGGACCGGGCAAGCGTAGCAACCGCTGCGCCCGGCGATGAGTCCCGAGTGGAACGCCTCCGGCCCGATAGCCTCCCAATCCTTGAACGTGCCTTCCTGGAAATTGCGCGTCGGCAGCATCCCGGCCGCATTGAGCGCGGGCAAAATGCCCATCGTGCCCTGACGCTGGAGCGACCCGGTCAACGGGTTGTCGGTGCAGCGCTCGGCAAACCAGCGGGCGATCAATGAGACCCGGTCGGGGGAGGCCAGGGACGGTTTGGTGTGACTGCTGACGACAATCGCCTTAAGCCGTTTCGAACCCATCACCGCGCCCAGCCCGGTGCGCCCTGCGGCGTGCTTGGTGCCCTCGATTACGCAGGCATAGCGGATGCGCCGCTCTCCGCCGGGACCGATGGACACTACCCTGGCGCGCGGATCACCGACTTGATCCAGCAGGGACTTGACCGTGGCGCCGGTGGTCTGTCCCCAGACGGAGGTGGCGTCCCGGACCTCTGCCATGCCGTTGTGGACGTGGAGGTAGACGGGTTCAGTGGCCTGGCCGGTGACAAGGATGGCGTCGACTCCCGCGAACTTGAGCCAGGCGCCCCAGTGCCCGCCGGCCTCCGCTTCCCCGTATCCGCCCGTGAGCGGCGACTTGCTGGCTACCGTAAAACGCGACAGGGCAGGGGCGGGGGCGCCGGTCAGCGGCGATGCCGCGAATACGAGCAGGTTATCCGGCCCCAATGGATCACAGCCCGGCGGCACCTCTTTGAGGAGGTAGTAGGCGGCGAAACCCTTGCCGCCAAAGTAGGTTCGATAGAACAGCGGGCCCGGAGACTCCGTTTTCACCTCTCTGGTGTCAAGATGCACCCGGAGGATCCTGTCCCAAAATCCGTGGCTCATTTAATCGACCTCCGCCGACCTCAGCTGCGAATCATGCTGCAAACGGGTACCCAAGTGCAGAGGCGCCCGGAACTCAACGCTACCCCCGATTTGCTGACGTATCGGCTGACAATGGCCCGCTCCCGCCAAATCCGTGTGGGATTCCGTCCTGGCGACGGGTTGCCGGTCCCGGCCCATCAGCCGCAGGCTGCACAGCCCATGCGGTGATGCTCATCACGCGGGGCGGGCAGCGGCTACGCCAGCCCAGGCGCCGCCAGATCGGTTTCCGGTGGGAGGTGCCCCAGCATGCGGCCCAGCGCAACCACCTGCCCCTTATGATGAAACTCATGCGTGATGACGTGGGTCATGAGCCACAGAGGGCTGACGACAAACGGCCCATCGCCCTCCCAGGGCACGCGAAGCTCGAGCCGCGCGGCAAGCCGCACTCCGCCGTACGCCGCCAGGAACTCGTCCACCAGCGGGTCTACGGTTTCAGCGAAGAGCTTGACGATACTGGTTGTATCCTGATAGTCCCGAGGTTCGAACCTCGGCACGTCCCTGACGAAAGCCGTTTTGGCCAGCCAGAACCGGTAGCAGTCGGCGATGTGAATCAGGGCTCCACGCATGCTCGCGTGCCCGAAGTCCTCACGCCTGGCGGTCACGACATCCACCGGCAGCGACGAGCAGTACTCAAGGAAACCCCGCCGGGTCACCTTGACCCATCCGTACACTTCACGCATGTGATCGCTCATCCTCAGCACACCCCTTCGTAGGAGCAGACAGACTCACGATCCCGGGCCGCGTTATGCGCCGGCGCACAACGCCGCACAAAACCATGCTACCGCGCAATGATGCGTGTTCCAGCATTCTGGGTACGGGTCGTCTTCCCCCACGAGCCGGACCGGAGCGACCTCGAGATCGCCTCCGCCGGGAACGGGTCTCCGTGGCCGGGATAGATACGCCGCGCGCCCAGCCGGAGCAGCATGTCCCAGCTTTGCCTCAGCTGATCGGGGTAGTCGGCGAAGATGGGCAGGTCAGGTTTCAACCGGAACGGCGGGCCGCTGTGCGACATGCACCCCACGAAGGCGTCGCCGTTGTCGAGCAGCACGGACAACGAGCCGGCGGTGTGCCCTGGGGTGTGGAGGATGCGCCCGCGGACACCGTATTCGGACAGCGAAAGCCCTTGGTCACCAACGACCACGTCGACCCGCGCGCTGGTCCTGCCGATCTTGCCCCGTATGACAGGGCCCAGAATGCCCATCATGGCCCTGGCCCACGGTGTCTGAGGCGTCGGCAAGCCGGCGACGCGGCCCTCCGCGACATCCACATCCAGACGATGGGCGGCGATAGAGGC
Organism: Chloroflexota bacterium; assembly: GCA_030691665.1. Lineage (GTDB taxonomy): Bacteria > Chloroflexota > Dehalococcoidia > SM23-28-2 > SM23-28-2 > JAUYDU01. The sequence goes on along the minus strand of JAUYDU010000293.1, from coordinate 1,014 downwards.
GCCGGTCATATCGCTGATGGCTTGCGCGGACCCGGCGTGATCGAAATGACCGTGCGTCAGCACGATGAGCCTGATCTCTTCCGGGCGTACAGGTGTCTTGCTTAGCTTGCTGAGGAAAGCTTTCTCCTGGCGGGGAAGACCCCCGTCGACCATGATTGCGCCCTCGTCGCGAATCACGTAGCAACGGTCAACCGAGAGCGAAATCGGAAACACCTCAGTACCCATCTTTCAGAGCACCTCCCTCGCTATGCCTTCCGGTCAGGGCCTCCCGCGTCGCTTTGCGGTCCCTTCCTATGGGCTCACCCGGGCAGGGCGGGCACCGAGCACATGCTGCAAGGCAGTGGTCAGCAGCGATATCCCACAACCACCCCGAGGAGATGCCCAATGCCCACGAAGGTCCGCAGCCACCCGCTTGGACACATGGCGCATCCTCCCTCCACCCGCGTCCCCCCCGGTGCTTTTCGACGTGGCAGGCGGCACACCTCGGGGAAAGCCCATGCCCGTCGCCTTGGGGCCTGCGGCTTGCTGCTCACGTCCACCGGGCGTGGTTGCCAGCACTCGCCCCAATGGCTAGAATGGGGACAACACGTAGCGAATACCGCTGGCGCGATGATCCAGACGAGTAGGCTGGTACCGGTCACAGAGAGCGGGGCTCCCGGCTGAGAGGCCCCGTGACGGAAGACCGGCCGAAACCCACTGGTGAGCGGTCGCCGACGAGGCGAACGACCGGCCGGTACCCGGCCACCGCCCGCCCATGCGCGGGTGGGCAGAGGGCTGCGTGCGGGGGCGGGGCCCGCGTCACGGCATCACCGCCAGCAACCGCGGCCAAACCAGGGTGGTACCACGGACCACCGTCCTTGGGCGGTGGTTTTATTATTTCGCCTGCAAGTTATGGGTCCGGAGGGGATTGCGCATGAGGATGTCCAGATTGTACGCGCCGACGCTGCGCGAGGCGCCGGCCGAGGCTGAAACGCCCAGCCACCGCCTGATGCTCCAGGCGGGCCTGATCCGCCG
>JAUYDU010000041.1 GCA_030691665.1 Chloroflexota bacterium | reverse complement strand
TCTGAAACGTATGGGGAAAGCCTTGACGTTTCGTCGTTGCCAGCTAGCTTCCCGTTGCCAACGGGATTCAACGCCAGTAGAGGGATGTAACCTCTACCTTTGTCTAGCTAGTCCTATGCGGTTTTTAAGGTGCGGTTGGCTCGTTGCCAACGTAGATAGCATCACACAAAATGGCCGAAAGTTGAAGTTAGAAATGAACCTGTATTCACAATGCCTCGGATGGGCCTGGAATTAGCCACCTTCCCCTAGCGACAGATACCAGGAAGCAGGCAGGAGCAGGAAGAAGGGAAGAGCAGCGGCAATCGGCCTTCTGAAGGCATCGGCTGGCCCCCAAGCCATCCGGAGGCGCAGAAGGCCCCCAGCGGTCAAAACTCAAGGGGAATGTTGGCGCCCTGAGGCGCCACCGGCGGGGCTGGCGCCCGCCACTTCAGGCCGGAGGGCGTCCAGGCTTGGGGAAGGCCTGCCGCAGCGCGTCTACGGCGTCATCCACGCTGCCAGCCTCCAGCTCCTCCGCCGTCTGCTCCAGCGATTCAGCACGTTGTCGGAGAGTGTCGAGCCTGTCCGCGTCCGGCTCCTCCTTCTCCTCTTCTTTGTCTGTGGCCTCCGAGACCAGGCTGGGCCGCCGGCTCCCCGGCGCGTGGACGGTGGAGCGCCCTGGGCGTAACCCCCCTGGGGCTCCCCTGGCAGTCCCGCGAGAACAACCGAGAGGGCCTCTACGGGAAAGGGTTCCACGGCTTCCAGCCAGACCCCGAGAGGTACTGGCTCCAAGCTGGACGGGTTTAGGATCATCCTCCGGCCTTCGGGGTTATCGCCGCCGAAATAGGGAAGATTGAGGTAGTTGCCCCAGGGCGTATCCGGGGTGAGGGCGTCCTGCTTGGGAAAGACCTCGGTCGTCGGTGGCAGCCCCGCCTCTCGGAGGGCTACCTTGGCGATGCGGCGCCCGCCCGCCGCAGGGGTCCAGTCTGAGAAGAAGGCAATCACGTGGTGGTCCTTCCCCCCGCTCCGCTCAATATAGATGCCCCTGTTGAGGGCCAGTGTGGACAGCGCGTGGTACAGAGCCTGGGCGGGGGCCGGGTTTCGGTCATCGACATCTACTGCAAACCATCGCAGACTTCCGTCAGGCCGCAGAGGGTAGATACCCAGGGATGTCGCGCCGTCCAGGTGGCGGTGGTAGTGCCCCAGGCTCACCGGCTCCTTGATGGTCTCTCCCCGTGGACGGCCCCCCACACATCCGTACGGCCAGCGAAAAGCGCGGCGAAGCCACCCACCAGCCGTTCAGGCGTCGCGAGCATCGCCATCCTCCCTGGGGGGCGTGCCACCATCGATCAGCGCTTCCCGCTGGTCTCGCTCTGCGGGCAGCAGCTCATCATCCCCCGGAGGGGACAGCAGCCAGCCCCACAAGCTCTCCCAACGGACTCTGCTAGACGCTGGCGCTGGCCGAAGCCGGAGCTCGCTCGGGGCTGGTGGCCGTGGTATGCCGGTGTCCACGCGAGTATGATAAACGACAGCCCAGCAGTGCACAATCTGGCGGTCGGCAGGACAGGAATGACCCCCGTTGGGACGAGTATGACGTTAGCCACTTGACGTATATCCTTCACTGGCCGATAATATGAGCCAAACAGATGGCTTTGGGAGGCGCGAGTGTCACGTCCGAGAAGCATCACCTACGAGAGGCGAGTCTCCATCTTTCTGGATTACCGTCGGCAGAGGAAGATTTACCCCATTGCAAAGCGCTACGGCATCGCGCGCTCCACTGTCAAGGTAATCGTCGGCGAGTTCAAAGAAATGGGGTTTGCCACGGCGCCCCGGCCCAGTCTCCCACCAGCCATCCTTGCCCAGGCCCAAACGCACCATCTTGGAGAAGTTCTGGAAGAGCTGCGGAAGCCACACACGCTGCGCCTAGAGCAGCCGACACAGAATGTGCGGGCCGGCCTGGCGCCGGATGGTGCCCTGAGTGACAAGGCGACGGAGAAGGTGGCGGAGCGCAATCCCCTGCCGCTTGGAGAGCTGTTGGCCTGCCACCTGAAGGGCACCGAGACCGAGAAGACGCTTCAGGAGGTGGCACGAGGCATCCGCGACTACGATCTGCAGTGCCTGGCTCTATGGCTTGATATTCGTTCTTCCCTGGAGAAAGCATCCAAAGAGCAAGGATCCAATCTTGCTGTATCGTCTCGGCATAGCCCCGGGAAAAGGAAGCAGACGCCTCATATCCCTCACACGCTCGTGGACCTGTTGTACGGGCAACTTTTCGCTGCCGCAGCACATCTTGGGCACCCTCCCGCTAACTGGCCGGAGTGGGTGCAGGACAAGAACGACCCAGCGGTTCTTCTGGCGGACCACACGGACGCGGCCGTAGGTGGACCAGACGAACACGACGCGGTCAAGAAGGCGACGAAGGCCTTCGTGGAAGAAAAGTTTGGAGAGCTGCAGCGCCGTGCTGCGAACCTGAACCAATTGTATCGGGACCTTGAGTACGTTCGGAGAATCGTGGAGGGGGTCATGGCTGCTGTCACGAAAGAGGTTGTGCAGCGGGGTATCTGCCCCGCATGCCCGTACCCGGAGGCACGCGAGGAACCGAGCCCGCAAGAGCGCCAAGAACAGCACTGACAGGAGGGAAGGCGATGAACAACGGCAAGGTGGCGGCCATCTGGTGCCGGATCAGCGACCCCAAGCAGATGTCCCTGGACTCCCAGGAAGTGGCGGTCCGCCGGGCGCTGGAGGCGCAGGGGTACGAGACGCCGCCCAGGTACGTCCTCAAGACCGACTGGACCAGCCTGGACCTGATGGCCTGTCCCGAGTTCCAGCAGCTCCGGGGCTGGATCGCTAGCGGCGAAGTGCAGGCAGTCGGCACGCTGGACCGGGACCGGCTTCAGGCACAGGGTCTCCAGCGCCTACTTTTCCTCTCGGAGTGCAAGGAGCGCGGAGTCCAGATCATCACGGCGCAGGGCGTGCCCATGCTGGACGGCGGAGAAGGGCAGCTCGTGGAGTTGGCCCTGGCCCTGGGCAAGGAGAAATCGGTGCTACGAGCCCAGCAGGGGGCCAGGGACGGCCTGCGGGACCGAGCCAAGCTCAAGGGATTGCCGCCCGTCCCTAAGAATCCCTACGGCTACACTTGGGACAAGGCCAGGACTTGCCTGATTCCGAATTCTAATTGGCCGCACGCCCAGTTCATCTGCCGGGCCGGACTGGAGGGCTGGCCCATTCGCCGTATCATGAAGGAGCTGCATCACAGAGGGGTCGCGTCGCCAACGGGCAAGGAGTGGTGGCCACCCAACAGCGTCCATTGGATTCTAAGCAGTCCCGTCTACGGGGGACGGTACTACGCGCTCCGCCAGGAAAGCGTCGTGCCACTGAGGAGGCGTGGCGAGACCTACGGGAGAAGCTCCGGCCGAGTCAAGCCTCTGTCCGAAGCCATGGCTCTACTCAATATCACGGTAGAGAATCCGCCGCTTACCTGGGATGAGTGGCTGGCTGTCCAGGACCGTCTAAAGGCGAACAAGCTGCAAGCGCAGCGCAATGCGAAGCGTGACTATCTGCTCCGGTCCATCGTTTTCTGTGACGCTCATGGACGTCGCTATCACGGTGAGCCGCGAGGCGGCCACTGGCGCTACACCTGCCGGGGCAATTCCCCGCCAGGATCGAAGCGGTGCCCAAAGCCCTACCTGCCTGGCCCCGGGCTTGAAGAGGAGGTGAAGGCGCTGTGCCGGAAGGTGCTCAGTTCTCCGGACATCATCGAACGGGAGCTGCGCCAGCGGCAAGGCACAATCAAAGCTACCGAGGAGTCTCTACGAAAGAGCCTGACGACCCTGGAGAGGAAAGAGGCCCGCAACCTGGATGCAGAGACCAATCTTCTTCTGGAAAAGGCTCGAGGGGACGCCTCTTCGGAGGCCTATGCCCGGGCCATGGCCAGGCTGAAGGCGGAGCGTGCTTGGATCGTGGAGGAGAGGCAGAGGCTCCAAGCCCAACTCGTTACAGCGAGACAGGGAGAGGCCCTTGTGCTGGGGCTGGCCCAAGCCCGCGAGCGGTTGGCGGCCAAGCTTCAGCGCGCCAGTGCCGAGGACTGGCGGATGGTGTTCAACGCCCTTGCCGTCGAAGTCCATGTCAACGAGGACGGGACCACCGAAGTCGCCATAGCCATACCCATGGAGGAAGCCTCGGAGATTGTGTCCCATACCCCTGGGCGCCTTGCTGGGGGCCTGGGGGTATCCCCCAGATATGTTCTTCCCCTTCTCCAGCAGAAGGGGAGCAAGGTATCCCGCCATGCAATTGGCATGTTGTCTAGGCGATGACCATAAGGCGGCGGCA
>JAUYDU010000010.1 GCA_030691665.1 Chloroflexota bacterium | reverse complement strand
CGCGCCCGTCCCGGATGCGGAAGGCCCGCACGTCCGGGCGCTCCACGTCCAGCAGAGATACGATGAGATACAGGGCGTCGGGGTAGAGGGCGGACTTGACGTCGTTGGGCGAGGGGAAGGCGGGCGAGTGGGGGTGGGAGTGATAGATGGCCAGAAGCTGCCAGCCCTCCCGCTCGATCTCCTGGAAGGCCTGAAACTGCTGGCGGGAATCGGCTCGCCAGGCGCATCCGACGGGGTTGTGCTCTACGTTGGTCAGGGGGAAGACCTTGGCCACCTGCCCGTTCTGGCCGGCCAAGAGGCCACAAGCCTCCTTGGGGTAGGCGCGCCGGCATTCGTCTGTCAGTTGCTGGATGTGTTTGTGGCTGAGGCGCAACATAGGCTGGGGCCCCTGGCGACCGGCTCTCTAGCCCTCAACGGCCACGCTGGACACGAGGCGGACAGGATTCGTCAGGCAGAAGACCGCCGGGCAGCGCTCCTCGGCCAGGCGGGCGAGCCGCTGCACCGTCTCGGAGGAAGCGCTGGTGCGCACCGTCAGGGATATGCGCGCCTCGTCGACGGCCGGGGCATCGGAGAGACCCAACGACCTGGCCATGTTCATGTCTGACTCGGCGACGGCCCTCACCTCAGTGAGCTCCACACCCTCGGTCGCTGCTACAGTGACGAAAGTAGCAGTGAAGCAGGAGGCCAGCCCGAAGAGGCAGTACTGGATGGGGCTGGGGCCGATGCCGCCGCCGCCCTGGGCTGAAGGCTGATCGGCTTGCAGGACGACCTTTCCTGCCTCGAAGGCGACCTCGGAGGAGAACTGAGGCTGTCCCGGGCCAAAGTTCCATGCCCCCTCGACGCGGTTAGTCTTTCTGCCCTTGGAGGGGTCTTGCTGGATGGAGGCCGACGTCTTCGTCAAAGCCTCTACATCGACGTTGTTGCGCTTGGTCATGCCTAGCTCCTTTCGACCGCCAGCCGTCCGGGACGGTCGGCGGTGATCTCGCCGATGACTGCTGCCTGGACGCCCGCAGCCGCCAAGCGGTCCAGCAGCCTCGCCTCTCGCTCCGGTGGCACGGCCATGAGCAGGCCGCCGGAGGTCTGGGCGTCGCACAGAACGATCTGGTCCTCCCAGCGTACTCCTTCGGGCCATTCTACCTCATCGCGGAGGAAGCGATGGTTGTTGTGGGTGCCCTCGGGGGCGACCTTGGCTCGGACCAACTCCCAGGCGGCGGGCAGGACGGGGATATCGGACAGGGAAAGGCGGGCCCCAACACCGCTGGCCAGGGCCATCTCGCGGAGATGGCCGAGAAGGCCAAAGCCTGTCACGTCGGTGCAGGCGTCGACGCCCACTTCCAGCATCGCATCGGACGCCGCCCTGTTGAGGGTGGACATGACCTCGATCGCCTGAGCGGCCGTGTCGCCATCGACCAGGCCCTGGTCGATCCCCGTGGTGATGATGCCCAGCCCCAGGGGCTTGGTGAGCAGCAGGCGGTCGCCTGGCTGGGCCGCGGCTTTGGTGATGAGGCGATCGGGCTCGGCCAGGCCGATGGCACAGAGGCCATACTTCGGTTCGTGGTCATCGATGGAATGGCCGCCAAGGATGCTGACCCCGGCCTCGGACGCCTTGTCGCTGCCTCCCCGTAGGATCTCTCCCAGGAGGCCCAAGGGGAGGCTCCTGGCAGGAAAGCCAACGATGTTGAGGGCGAAGAGGGGGCGAGCGCCCTTGGCATAGAGGTCGCTGAGGGCGTTGGCGGCGGCGATGGCCCCGAAGCTGTAGGCGTCGTCAACGACGGGCGTGATGAAATCGACGGTCGCCACCAGAGCTGTCCCATCGGAGAGGCGATAGGCAGCGACGTCATCAGCCGCCTCGGTGCCCAAGAGGACGTTGGGGTCGGCTATCGGTGGCAGAAAGCGCAGAACCTGCGCCAGGTCGCCGGGACCTATCTTGCACGCTCAGCCGGCGCCGTGGGAGAAGGAGGTGAGCTTGAACTGCTGGTAGCTGGGAGCTGTGGGTCTCATCGTCGTCCAGTCGAACCGTCTGCTTCTGGTTGTCAGCGTAGCGCAGGTGGGCATATAATGGAAATACAAAGATCGCATGACTTCCATAACTAATCGGTTATGAGCAACGGCCTTCGCCCCACCGTCAATCTTCACCAGCTTGAGGTGTTCCGCGCGGTTGCCAGGCGGCTGAACTTCTCCCAGGCAGCCGAGGAGCTGTATATCAGCCAGCCGGCGGTATCCAAGCAGGTGAAGGAGCTGGAGAGGACCCTGGGCGTGAGCCTCTTCCTGCGGGAGGGCAGGCGTGTTCACCTGACGGACGCCGGTCGGCTGGTATACGACTACGCTGGCCGGGCCTTTGCCCTCGTCGAGGAGATGGGACGGGCGCTGGCCGAGCTGCAAGGGCCCGATCGGGGCTACCTGCGCCTAGCCGCCACTGCCGTCCCTGGCATCTACCTGCTGCCCCGGGTTATGGCCGCCTTCCAGGAACGATACCCAGCCGTCGAGCTCTACCTGGAGGTCAGCAACGGGGCGGCGGTCACCCGCCAGGTGCTCGAACAGCAAGTGGACCTAGGGTTCGTGGAGAGCGAGGTGATCCCCGAGCACGTCCACTGGCAGCCTTTGACCAGCGCGCCGATCGTCCTGGTGGCCTCGCCCACTCACCCTCTCTCCTCCAGCGAGGAGATGGAGCCAGCGGAGCTACATCGAGAGAAGATCGTTGTGAGCGAAAGAGGATCCGCCACTGGGGAGATGGTGGAGCGAGAGCTGGGGATGCTGGGCGTCAAGCCAGCCAGGACGCTGGCGATCAACGACATCGAGGCGATCAAGCAGGCGGCGGCGGCGGGGCTGGGGTTGGCGTTTCTGCCCAAGGTGTGTGTCAAGGCTGAACTGAGGCGCGGCACACTGAAGCAGCTTACGGTAAGGGGGCTTTCGCTACAAACGCAGATAGGGTTCATCTCTGCCAAGGGGCGCCGTCTGTCCAGCAGCGCCCTGGCGTTCGTCGCCCTGCTCCGCAAGACGGGATGAGTCGCGGAGAGGCGTCAGGCCGGGAGCGCCGGGGCGCTGGAACTGCTCCCCCGCGGTTGGGGCTGCCTATGGCGGGGAAAGATAGCCGAGTCGATTCGCCTACCAGCGCTCGCGGCGGCCACCGCCCCGGCGCTCGCCCCCTCCGCGAAAGGTGTCCCGCTTCTCCTGCGGCCGCGCCTCGTTGACAACGATGGCGCGGCCACCGAGGGTCTGGCCGTTGAGGCGCTGGATGGCCTGTTGGGCCTCGGCGTTCGAGGACATCTCCACGAATCCGAATCCCCTCGACTGCCCCGAGAACCTATCGGTGACGATGGTTGCTGACTCGACTGTGCCTGCCTGCTCGAAGAGCGCCTTAAGCTCATCGACCGTGGTGGAGAAGGCCAGGCCGCCTACGTACAGTTTCCTTGCCATAGTAAGCTCCCAAGGGAAAACACAGGGGGGCGAATCGCCCCCCTGTGTTCACGGCTTAGTAGCGCCGCGCACTGACGCGCTGTTGGCTGAAGCAATCGCTGCAATAGACGGGGCGATCGCCGCGGGGCTGGAACGGCACCTCAGTCTGCTTGCCACACTGGGCACAGACGGCCGGGTACATCTCTCGCCGGGACTGGCCGTAGCCGTCGCTGGAGCCGCCGTAGCTGCGATCGCCGCGGCGGGCTTGGCGACAGGTGGGGCAGCGCTTGGGCTCGTTGGTGTAGCCCTTCTCGGCGTGGTACGCCTGATCGTCGGCGCTGAAGGTGAATGACTGGCCGCAATCCTGGCAGGTGAGAGTCCTGTCCTGGTAGCTCATCGGATGACCTCCTTTCGCTCGAAAGTTGGCGACGGTTTGGTCACCGGACACCAGAACGCTGAAGGGCGATCCCGCGGAAAACTAACCAATCACCACTGAAAGAGAGCATATCACGAGCACGAGAAATATGCAAGGCAGGCGGGGGTTGCGAAAGTCCATCTCCCGTCTCTTCGGCTCAGAGGCCCAACTGGTGGGCGATGGTGTTGCGCTGGATGTGGGAGGTCCCCTCGCCGATCTCCAGCACCATGCAGTCCCGGTAGAAGCGCTGGATGTCGTGCTCCATCATGAAGCCAGCGCCGCCGTGGATCAGCACCGCCGTCTTGGCGACCTCTGTGGCGGTTTCGCTGGCGAACAGCTTGGCCATGGACGACTCGGTGATGTAGGGCAGGCCCTGGTCTGCGCGCCACGCCGCCTGATAGGTGAGCAGACGGGCCGCCTCCAGGCGTGTGGCCATGTCCGACAACAGCCACTGGATCCCCTGGAACTTGCCGATGGGCTGCCCGAAGGCGACGCGCTGCTTGGCGAACTCCAGGGAGCGGTCGAAGGCGGCTCGTCCCAGGCCCAGGGCGAAGGCGGCGGCGATGACCCGGCCTTCAGTGAGGGTGCGCATGGCGTTGGAGAAGCCGGTGTCCTCCTCGCCCAGAAGATGATCGGCGGGCACGCGGCACTCCTGGAACGAGAGCTCAGCGGTATGGGCTGCGCGCATCCCCAGGGTAGGCAGACGCCGCGCGCTGAAGCCGGGCGAGTCTCTGTCCACGATGATGAGGCTGAGGCCGCGCAGCCCCTGGCCGGGGGAGGTGACCGTAGTCACCACCAGAAAGTCGGCGATGTCGCCGTTGGTGATGAGGATCTTGCTTCCGTTGATGGAGAAGCTGTTGCCGTCCCTTACTGCCCTCGTCTTCATGCCCGCAGGGTCGGATCCGGCGTCGGGCTCGGCGAAGGCCCAGGCGCCGATCCTACGGCCGGCGACTCCAGGCCGCAGGTAGGCCTCCTTTTGCGCCTCGCTGCCGAAGGCGGCCAGGGCGGAAAGGGCCAGGTACACGTGGACGTAGACCCCAAGGAAGATGCCGGGGGAGGCATAAGATAGCTCCTCGGCCATGATGGCGCCGCTCACCAGGCCCGCCTGCGAGCCGCCGTATTGGGGAGAAAACTTCACCCCCAGGTAACCCAGCTCGCCCATCTTGGGGAACAGTGGCAGGGGGTACTCCTGTCGCTCGTCGCACTGGCGGGCGATCGGCTCCACCTCTCTGCGGGCGAAGTCCCGGATCGCCTGGCGGAACAACTCCTGTTGCTCGTTGAAACCGAAGTCCATTTAACCTCCTTGGAGCTGGAGGCCCCGCTTCATTGCCCGCTGAACCGAGGAGGGCGCTTCTCGAAGAAGGCGCGCCGCCCTTCCTGGTAGTCCTCGGTGAGAAGGCATGTCACCTGGGCGAAGTGCTCGTAGTCAAACTCCGTCTTCATGTCCTTGTCCAGGCCGCCGTAGAGGGCCTTCTTGGTAAACCTGAGGGCCAGGGGCGGCCGCGACAAGAGCTGCTGCACCAGCGCCTCGGTGGCGGAGTCCAGCTCTTGGTGAGGGACCACCCGGTTTACCAGACCGATGTGCTCGGCTTGGCGGGCGTCGATGGATTCGCCGGTCATGAGGAGCTCGCAGGCGCGGCCGTAGCCGATGAGGCGCGGCAAGAGGTAGGTGGCCCCCATGTCCGCGCCGCTGATGCCGATGTTGACGAAGGCCAGGCCGAAGCTGGCTCTTTCCGAGGCGATGCGGATATCACAAGCCAGGGCCGTGCAGCAGCCGCCGCCGACGGCGATGCCGTTGACCTTGGCCACCACCGGCTTCTCCACGTTCCGGATCGCCACGATGTAATCCAGGTAGAGGCCCACCACTTCGTGGGCCACCGCCGGCGTCATAGGGTCGGGGGCGTCCTTCAGGTCGGCGCCCGCGCAGAAGGCGTCGCCCGCGCCGGTAATGACCACTACCCTGATATCGGGGTCGGCGTTGGCCTGAGCGAGCGCCCCCATCATCTCGTTGACCGTTTCGATATTTAGGGCGTTGAGGCGATGGGGACGGTTGACGGTTATGGTCACTGCCCCGCCAGCCTTTTCGTACAGGATGTTGTTGAGGCTCATGGCCTTTCTTCCTCCCCCTACAGAATGGTGCGGCTCTCCCGCAACCGGCTGATCTCCTCCCAGGAGTAGCCCAGGGAGAGGAGAACCTCTTCCGTGTGTTGACCCAGCTCCGGCGCTGGCGAGTGCACTTGGCCGGGCGTCTCGCTGAGCCGGACGGCCATCCCCGGCATCGAGATCTTGCCGAGGGTCGGGTGGTCGACCTCGATGATGTAGTCGTTGGCCCGCACCTGAGGGTCGTCGGCCAGGTCGGCGTAGGTGTTGACCGGCCCGCAAGGGATCTGCTCCGCCTCCATCAGGCGCAGCCAGTGCTGGCGCGGCCGCTGGGCGAAGCGCTCGTCCAGGATGGCGATGAGCTGGCGGGCGTTCTCCTGGCGCGCCGGCGTCTCGGCGAAACGGGGGTCGGCGGCCAGTTCCTCCACGCCGACGATGCGGCAGAGGAGCGGCCACTGACGCGGGTCGATGATGGCGATGGTTAACCACCCATCCTGGGCGCGATAGTAGTTGAACAGGGGAGCACGATCGGGCCTGCTGGCGCCGTAAGACAGGCGGCCGGTGAGGAGGAAGTGGGTGATCTGCCAGGCCTGGAGGGTGATCTGGCCGCCCAGGAGGGAGACGTCCACCTTCTGGCCCGTGCCCGTCCTCTGGCGATGGTACAGAGCTACCACGATGCCCCAGGCCAGAAGGAAGGCCCCCGTCTGGTCGGCGACGGTGGGGCCGACGGGGATAGGCTCGCGGGCTTCGGGGCCGGCGTTGGCCATCATGAGGCCGCCCGCTCCCTGGGCCACCATGTCCATGGCCGGCAGATGGGCCTTTGGCCCCTGCGGCCCGAAGCTGGTGGCCGAGGCGTAGATGATCTGGGGGTTGTGCTGCTTGATGGACTCGTAGTCCAGACCCAGCCGCTCCACCGTCCCCGGTACCCAGCTCTGCACGAAGACGTCGGAGCGCTTGGCCAGGCGGTAGACGATCTCCTGCCCCTCAGAGCGGCGGAGGTTGACGGTGATGCTCTTCTTGTTGCGGTTGTGGGCGAGGAAGAAGGCGGAGAGGCCGCTGGGCTGAAGCTCCACGCCGCGACCGGGGTCGCCGAAGCGGGGGGACTCGACCTTGACGACCTCGGCGCCCATGTCGGCGAGCATGGCTGTGGCGAAGGGCCCCTGCTGACCGATGCTGAGGTCGACCACCCGGATGCCGTCCAGGGGCAAGGGCAAGGCGCGTCCCTCCACGCTAGGCCTGGCTCCCGGGCGGGCGCAGGCTGGCGAAGATGTCTTCGCCGGTCACGTAGCGCCAGCAGTAGCGGTCGATGATCATCTGCTTGACGGTCTTGAGGCCGGCCAGGGGCGCCTCGGCGATGCTGTTGGCGACGGCTACGGCCTCCTCCAGGAGACGGTCGAGCGGCACCACGCTGCTCACCAGGCCGATGCGGTGAGCCTCCTGGGCGTCGATGCGGCGGCCGGTCAGGCAGAGGTCGCGGGCCAGGCCACCGCCAATGACCTCCGCCAGCGGGCCATAGAGGGTGGGCGCCCCGAACTTGATCTCCGGGTGAGCGAAGACGGCGTCCTGAGCGCAAATGCGGACGTCGCACAGCACCGCCAGGTCGAGGCCGCCGCCCATGGCGGGGCCGTTGATGGCTGCCACCAAGGGCTTGGGGAAGTTCATCAGGCGCAGATGAAAGCGGTCCGTGGACTCGATCAGGGCCTCCACGTGCTCGGGCGTCTGGATGAAGAACTCGTTGCGGTCGAAGCCAGCGCAGAAGGAGGGGCCGGCGCCGGCGAGAACCACCACGCTGACCGAGTCGTCGTCCGCCAGTTCCCCCAGGCAGTGATCGATCTCGTTGCGCAGGGCGATGGACAGGGCGTTGCGCTTGTCGGGCCGGTTAAGGGTGACCAGCGCTGTCTTGTCCCTCTTCTCGCAAAGCAGGAATTCGTAGGCCATGGAAGCATCTCCTGCAATTCGTAGCTGCAGGGCTTCAGCCCTGCCCAACAAGGGCAGACCTAAACGTCTGCGGCTACTCTTTCTCAGCCGGTCCTGACCCCTCGATAGGCCTGGGTCATCTGAGCCAGGACCTCCTCGGCTTCCTCGATGAAGGCGCGCACTACATCCTCTGCCTTCTCCAGCTTGTGGATGAGCCCGGAGATCTGGCCGGCCGGCATCA
>JAUYDU010000009.1 GCA_030691665.1 Chloroflexota bacterium | reverse complement strand
CCGCACCATCGAGGTGGCCGACAGCATCTACGGCATCTCGATGGGCGAGGACAGCATCTCCCGCGTGCTCTCCCTCCGCCTCAACGACATCTCCCCCAACTAGACCCCTCGTTGCCCCCAAGCTAACGCAGGCGCTATAATGCCTACGTCCCCGCCGGGGGCTATCAGCGTTCTGTAAGTGGACATGCGCAAACCTCGCTTCTTCTCCCAACCGAGGCCAGCGGCCATCGAGGGCGGGCGCCATCGGCCGGAGGCCGATCCGCCCCGACCTGTCGGGGCGGCCGCCCCCTCCCCTTCGACAGGCACAGGGCAGGCTCTGCGGCAGCACGCCGTCGCCAGGCTGAGGGGCTCCACTACTTTCTTCAAGTTCGCCGTCGTCGGCGCCTTCGGCTACCTGGTGAGCGTGCTCTTCCTCTATCTGCTGTGGGACTCGCCCGCCTTCCCGTTCCTGCCGGACAAGGGCAGCACGGTGGCCCTTCCCCTTGGACTTGATGGGGAACCGCGCCTGATCATCGCCACCGCCGTGGCCGTGGAGATGTCCATCCTCTCCAACTTCTTCTGGCACAACGTCTGGACCTTCAGCGATCGGGCCCGGCGCTTGCCCCTGGCCCAGCGCTTCGTGATATTCAACCTCACCTCCATCGGCAGCCCTGCCATCCAGTTCGTCACCGTCAACGTCCTCACTCCCAACTTCGGCGTCAGCCCGTATCTGGCCGTCGCCCTGGGCGTGGCCATAGGGATGACGTGGAACTGGCTGTGGAACGCTCAGGTCATCTGGCGGAAGGGGAAAGAGGCGGCCTGACACCCCGCCTGCCCATCGCCCCCTGAGCTTGTCGAAGGGCTGCCGCGATGACTGCCGAACCGCGCCTCTCCCTGGTCATCCCCGCCTACAACGAGACGGAGAACCTGGGCGGGGGCGTCCTCCAGCAGGTGGCCGACTACCTGGGTGGCCAGAGCTATCCCAGCGAGGTCCTCATCGCCGACGACGGCAGCGAGGACGAGACCGCCTGCCTGGTAGAGGAATTCGCCCGCCAGCACCCGTCCTTCTCCCTCCTGCGCGGCGAGCATCAGGGAAAGGCCCTCACGGTGCGCCGGGGGGTGCTGGCCGCTCGCGGCCGCTACGTCCTGTTCGCCGACCTCGACCTATCGACCCCTCTCACCTACGTCGAGCCGTTCCTGGCCCTCCTGGACGAGGGCTGGGACATCGTCATCGCCTCGCGGGAGGCCAGGGGCGGGGCGCGCCTGGGCGCACCCCTTCTGCGCCGCCTGATGGCCAGGGGCTTCAGCCTGCTGGTGCGGTCCCTCCTCCTGCCCGGCATCCACGATAGCCAGTGCGGCTTCAAGGCCTTCCGACGGGAGGTGGGGCAGGACCTGTTCAGCAGCCTCCGGGTGTTTCAGCCCGAAGCCGGCGTCGTCAGAGGGCCCCGGGTCACCGCCTTCGACGTAGAACTCCTCCTCCTGGCCCACAAGAAAGGCTACACCATCAAGGAGGTACCCGTGCTCTGGCACCACCGGGAAACGCGACGAGTGAACCCCCTTCTCGATTCCTCCCGCATGTTTCGAGAGGTTCTCACCATCTGGTGGAACAACCGCCGCGGCGTCTACGACCGGGCGGGGTGAGAGACACCACATTTGCTTGATCGACCCCCAGGCCGATGCTATGATCCAGCAAGCCATCCCCCTGGCCCGAGGAGGTAGTATCTGTTCAAGCGGCTCGGACGCTCCCCGCAGGCCCCTTCGGCAGGCTCAGGACAGGCCGAAGAGAAGACCGCCGACGCCCTCGACCGCACCCGCCGTACCTGGTTCCGGCGGGTGGCTGCGCTCTTCGAGCGCTCCCGCATCGATGACGAACTCTGGCAGGAACTGGAAGAGCTGCTCATCGGCGCCGACATCGGTGTGGCCACCACCAGCGGGCTCATCGAGCGCCTTCAGGGCCGGGTGAAGGACGAGGGGATGAAGCAGCCCGAGCAGGTCCGCCAGTCCCTCAAGGAGGAGCTGGCGGCCATCCTGGTCACGGACGGCGGCAGCGGCCAGCTCTGGGGCGCGGGCAAGGAGCCTGCCCTGAGCCAAAGCCCTGAGCGGAGCGAAGGGGCAGCGAAGGGAACTTCTCCCGCCAGGCCAGCCGTCATTCTGGTGGTAGGGGTGAATGGCACCGGCAAGACCACCAGCGTCGCCAAGCTGGCCTGGGGCCTCAGGAGCGAGGGCAAGCAGGTGATCCTGGCAGCCGCCGACACCTTCCGGGCCGCCGCCATCGATCAGCTCCGTCAGTGGGGGGAGCAGGTGGGGGCGGAGGTGGTGGCCCACCAGCAGGGAGCCGACCCCGGCGCGGTGGTGTTCGACGCCCTCAGCGCCGCCGAGCGGCGGGGCGCCGACGTGGTGATCATCGATACGGCCGGTCGCCTCCACACCAAGGTGAACCTGATGGCGGAGCTGCGCAAGATCCAGCGGGTGATCCAGCGCAAGGACCCCTCGGCTCCTCACGAGGTTCTCCTCGTCCTCGACGCCACCACCGGCCAGAACGCCCTCCTTCAGGCCAAGTACTTCACCGAGGCGGTGCAGGTGACGGGCATCCTCCTGGCCAAGCTCGATGGGACGGGCAAGGGGGGCATCGTCTTCGCCATCTGCGACCAGCTCGGCATCCCTTTGCGCTTCGTGGGCACTGGCGAACGGCCCCAGGACCTGGCCCCGTTCCTCGCCGAGGACTTTGTGGAGGCGCTCTTCGCCTAGCCCCCGGATTGACCGGGAAACCCTCAGACGACCATGATCGAAACAATTACCTGGTGGTCGGCAGCCCAACTGGTGGGGCTGATAGCCTTTCCCCTGACCTTCGCCTTGTTCCACCGCCTGCCTGACCGCGGCTATACCTTCAGCAAGCCCCTGGGCCTTGTCTTCCTGGGCTATTTCCTCTGGATGGGAGCCACCCTGGGCGTATTCCCCAACAGCCGCGGCTCGGTCATCCTCATCCTGCTCGCGCTGGCGCTGACAGCCGTCATCGTGGCCGGGCGGCGGCGCGACGAGCTGCGCGACTTCGTGCGGGAGCGCTGGCCCTACATTCTGTTCATTGAAGGGCTGTTCGCTGTAGCGCTCATTGTGCCTGCCTACCTTCGCTCTTATATCGCGGAGATAGCCAACGTCGAAAAGCCCATGGACTTCGCCTTCCTCAATGGTATCCTGCGGGCCGACCAGTTCCCCCCCCAAGACCCCTGGCTTGCCGGCCACTCCGTCCCCTTGTATCACTTCGGCCACCTCATGGTGGCCACCCTCACCAAGCTGACTGGCCTGCGCTCCAGCGTCACCTTCAACCTGGGGGTGGCCCTCATCGGCGCCATGGCCGCCATCGCCGTGTTCGGCCTGCTGTACAACCTGCTGATCGTACGCGGCCGGCCCCGCAGCGCCGTTGTGTTCGGCCTGGTGGCCATGGGCCTGCT
>JAUYDU010000008.1 GCA_030691665.1 Chloroflexota bacterium | reverse complement strand
GAGGCCCATCCGCCTCTGGCGGAGGTGGAAGTAGCTCATCACCTCGCCGTAGTCCAGCATCAGGTAGGAGTCGCCGTAGGTCACGAAGAACTCGTCGTCGAGGAGGGGCTCGGCATTCCTGAGGGCACCGGCTGTTCCCAGCAATTCGCCCTGCTCCTCGCTGTACCTGATGTGGACGCCGAGCCAGCGGCCGTTGCCGAAGTAGTCCCTCACCTTGTCCCCCAGGTGGCCGACGCACACCACGATGTCGCGGATGCCCTTTCGCTTGAGCAGGTCGATCTGATGGTGGAGGAATGGCTTGTCATGGATGGGGATCAGGGCTTTGGGCAGCTCGTAGGTAAAGGGACGCAGCCGCGTGCCCAACCCACCCGCCAGGATCACTATCTGCATGGAGGCCCCCAACTAGCGCTCGCTCCGTCGGGGAACAATCGTGACGACCAGACTGCGGTCGACCCGCAAGTCGGTATCCACCGCCAGGGAGCCAGGTTCGACCGGCTGTCCGTCCAGCTCCAGCGACGTCTCCTTTGCCCAGTGGGGCGGCTCGACCCTTATCTTGAGAGGGATCGCCGCTGTGCCCGGCTGCTTCTGGATGAGCAGGCGGTAGGTGAAGGGGTTCTGGCTGGTGTCCAGCGCCGAGGGCACGAGGTAGGTGAAAGAGAGGGTCTTGGTGGTGTCCAGGGGCAGGGCGAAGTAGCGGCCCAGGACGGTCTTGCCGTGCTCCTGCCATATCGCTTCGATGCCGGCCTGGGTGCCCTCTTCCAGCACGTCCTGCAGCGAGCTGCCCGAAGGGACGAGCAGGCGGAGATAGTCCCCGTACACCGTGAGGGTGCCGGCCCCCACGACCAGACTGGCCAGGCGGGGGTCCTGGTCGCGGGCCCAGCCCTGATAGTCGTTAGCGTAGGTGATGGTGACGGTATTCCTGGCGTTGCCCAGGTCGTCGATAGAAATGTCTGCCTCGATGCTTGGCTCCACCACCAGATTGAGCTTGGTGCTGTTGAGGCTGGAGTCCACCACCATCAGGTAGTCGCCATCGGTCCGCCTCACGCCGCCGTCCCAGCCGAAGTCAGCGATGACTTCCTGTACCGCTGGGTCGGTGGAGTACAGGAGCAGGTTCCTCTCCTCGCCCAGGGTGTGCACCGCCCCGAGCATTGGCGCCCATTTCGAGGCATCGCTGCCCATGGTCTTCTCGATGACCTCCCCTGCCAGATAGCCAACGAAGTCGTAGCGGTCGGTCTCCCAGGGGCGAGAGGTCTCTGGATGGGTGACGATCAGCGTCTGCTCCGTGACGTTCTGGTCATCGACCGTCACCCCGTACTCGTCCACCGTGACTGGGCCGATGACCGCCAGCAGTTTCTCCAGGGTGAGGAAATTGATGCCGATGACGCCGTCTATCGGCTCGTCGCTGCCGCTCTCCCGCCGGTAGAGTTCGATGGCGGCCTCGGCAGCGGTGGGGAAGTCCGGCCACCAGCTAGCCTCTCCCAATCCCATCGGCCAGTCGCGCAGCAGATAGTTCTTGAGGGGGCGGGGTGGCTCGATGTACTCGCCGGTCCTGGCGCGCCAATCGAAGTAGATACCGCCTACGTCGTCGAAGAACAGCCGCGTTAGTCTCCCCTGGTCGAAGGTGAGGAGGCCGTAGACCAGGATGAACCCGCCAGAGCCCAGAATCTCCGTATTGTCGTGAGCCAGGACGAGGTACGTTCGCGGGCCGTCGTAGCCCAGGAGCTGGGGGGCCAGTCGAGCGCCGCGGCGGTAGTCGGCCAGCCTGGCCCGCAGCTCCCGGATGTGATTATCCAGCTTGGTGAGGGCCGAATCGAGGGGCGCCAGGAGGCCGTCGCCGGCTATCGATTGGCGCCGCCTCTCCACCCCGGCCAACTCGTCCTCAATGACCGCCACGTTCGGCTCAACGGCGTCCAGGACAAGGGTCACTCTCTCGGACAGGGCGCCGCCCTGAGTGTCCCTCACGCTTTGGAATGAGCGCATCGCCCGCACTGCCTCCAGGCCAATGTCCGAGCCCTCGGCCCCGCTCTCCGCCACGTTACGGGCCGCCTGCACCTGGCTGCCGGCCCGGGGCAAATGAGCGGCCAGGAAGAGCAGAGGGTCGGAATTCAAGGCGTGGGAAGCGCTGGCCAGCTTGTCCTGGGCCTGCTGGAAAGACGCCTCGGCGCTGTCCAGTTCGCTCTTCTCGATGTCCAGGCCTCTAGCTTCCATGAGTTCTGCCGCTGCCAGGAGATGATCCTTGCCATCGGCCAGGTCCCGGTAGAGGAGGGCGTAGCGCCCGGCAGCGAGAGCGATGAGCGCCACGACTGCGGCCGCCAGGCCGATCCGCCTGAGGCGGATGGCGCGACCGCCCGGCCGCCGCAGCAAAGGCCGCTTCCGCCATAGGCGCATCATGCGCCAAAGGTGCATCCGCCTCTGGCGGAGCCTCTGGCTGATCCTGGGCATCTATAGGCATCTCGTGTTTGACGTGCCGCAAAGCTGAGCGGGCTGATGCCACCACCAGGTCATCTAGCGGGTCTTCGGTCGGCGAGCCACCCCTCGCGCCACGACGAGGGACGCCAGGGCGGCGGCAGTTCCCGCCAGGGCGACGACAATCCACAGGCCGAGCGGCTGCCCGCCGTCACCTGGCGATCCGCCGCCGGTCGGGGGAGCTGCGCCAGGAACCGCGCCCGGCGGCAGGGTGGCCGCGGGCGCTGGCGCTGCCGCTTGAGTGCTGACGGTCACCTGAGACGCTATACCTCTGGCGCCGGTGCTGACCACAATCTGGCCGGGCGCGCTACCGGCAGATAGAACGGCGGTGGCTTTGCCCTGGGCGTTGGTGGTCTTGGTCACCGTGGTGGCTCCGTCCAGGGTGGCGTCGGTGCCCGGCTGGGAAACGATGGTGAAGGTGCAGGGCTCGTTAGCCACGGGGTTGCCCTGGGTATCGAGCACCGTACAGGTTACGGTGACCGAGGCTCCTGTCGCCGGACTGGTGTTGCTAGCTGTGGTTGTGACGCTCCCCACCGGCGGGGGATACTGGGCGAAGGCGACAATCCAGGATGCCACCAGAGTGGCGATGACTGCGATGCCAGCTAGAGCGATTGCATTCAGGACCCTTCGCGCTGGTGCGATCATTATCTGGAGTCCTCCTTTCGGCTCAGTCGAAAGGACGCCGGCCACCTCTCCCGCCAGTCACCAGAGGCGACCCCGTCGGCAAGCGGACAAGTGCCCGCGGCCTCCCGGCCTCAGCCTGCGAGCCCGGCACGTTGGTGCCGGCCTCCACATGGTGCGGGGAGCTCGCTTCAGGTGCCAGACAAGCCCCCCATCCTCTCTCGGGGAAAACATTCCTGTCAAAGAAAACGCGCCTATGGCTCGAAGAGAAAACGCCCGTTCGGGTCTTGAGCGTCAACCTTCCGTGAAGATTGCGTGAAGTCGTTGCTCCTCTCAATCCTCGGGCCAGCCGGCCACGGACGGCGTTCCGTTTGTTCATGATGAAGGGCAGGGCCCTAGCACTGCCCCTCCCCGCGAAATGGGGTCGGG
>JAUYDU010000511.1 GCA_030691665.1 Chloroflexota bacterium | reverse complement strand
GGGAGAGCCTGCTGTGCCACGGGCCGAGCAACCCTCAATGATTGACCCCAGTGTAGGCGCTGTCCAGTAAGACATCTCCTTCAGCTACAAGCAGCCTCTGCTGCGTGATACCGCGCCGGAAGGGCCATCAGGGGCGAGGAGGAGCGGGCGCGGCTCCTGGCGCGGACTGTCAATCCTGACCAAGAGAGAAAGCGTCGCCGAGCGGGTCCTGGCTCATCTCCCTGAAGGACCAGGTATGTTCGCCGCCACTCCTTCGCGGTCCAACTCCTCAACTAGGCGTGGCGAGGATGGGTAGAGCCCCGCGAAATAACGGAGCCGCCGTCTTCCGGGGGCGCCATCTCGCTGGCCGCCGCGCTGATGGCGCCGGCTCACCACGGAGGCAGACGCGCCCCACCCGTCATCTGGGCCAAAGCCTCGCGGCCCTCTACAGCAGCAACCGACGCGTTCCCATAAATCTTCCCGTTGAGCCCTCCGTGCCCTTCTCGCACTGCGCCTGCGGCAGCTTTGACAACAGCCCCCCGAGGGGCCTCGGTGGTTCGTCGAAGGCGCTACCGTTCGATGTTGTTCATTAAGCCTTTATGTTGCATCATAGCTACGTTGCAAGCGCAAGCTGCAACGGCGCACTTTGACAACCGCATAGGGAGTAGCTAGACAAAGGCAAGGGTTCAATCCCCAAGCTGGCGTTGTATCTGGAATGGCTTCCAGAAGCTACGCACCGACGATGTACCTCTTCCCCCTGAGGAATGAGGTACAGAACGCTACGGACGCCGACGATTGGCGCAAGCTGGTTCCCCATCGGAAACGGGCTCACGCAGAATAGGGGCGCCGATGGTTGAACGGGAACCGAACACTCACCATGTAGGGACTAGCCACCATATGTGGGAAGAGGTTCTAGGTGAATCCGTAGCAGAGTAAGCACCTTACTGGTACAGGGTGCGATGGTGATACCTATGTGATACCAGAGTGTCTGGCTAGCAATTACCCCCATGAGCAACATAAAGCGAAGCGTGCAAAGGTGGCAACACAGAGGGGATATGGGGACACACCTTACAATACTCGCCCAGGGGCGATCCTGCGTGCTGGTCCTACCTTGGAAACTCCGGCTCCATACACTCCCTCCAGAGAGTCGGGCCCGCCTGGCTGGGGAGGCGTTACGAATCGGGATCAGGGCTACCGCTTCCCGATGTGGCGTCTCCCGCGAGACCGCTCGCGCCGCCCTGCGAGACCACAATCATGGGCCTGGCCTTCCCTCCTCGCTGTGATGACCAACCGCCAGCACAGGCGCCGGCGGTGATAGCAACGCTGGCGGCGACCGGGTGACCCCTTCTCGTCCACGAGAGATGCGGCTTCAGATTCGGAGAGCGATAGTCAGACGGATGGGCGCCACGCGCCTGCGGCGGCCACCGTTACTGGCTGGTCTCGCTCCGGGCAGGAGCGCTGGCAGGAGCCAGAGGGTAGAAGTAGCCCTCATGGACCAGTGGGTCCCAGACCGCCATCCCTGGCCGCTGCTCTTTGCCTTGCTGTAGCAGCAGGGGCAAGGCCACTTTGGGGTAGCTGACGATGGCCACTTGCACCAGCGTCACCTCCACGCCCACCCTATACTTGCGCTCCAGGTCCTCCAGGCGCCGATCTCGGTCCAGGAAGGTGGTACGGAGCTTGTCGCCGATGCGCTCGATGTTGGCCCCCTTCCTGCCTTTGCCGGCCCCCAGCCGCTGGATGATGGTCTGGTAGTGGTGGGTGATCTGGGCCTTCTCCTCGGAAGCTGCGGCCCGCAGAGACAGTTGCTTCGCTTGCGCCCTGGACGCGACGGGGCGCTGGAGGACTCCGAGGGCGCGGCTGCAAGCCTCGCTGAGGGTCAACACCACGGTGGTCTCGGGAGAAAGCTCCGGTTCCTGCGAGCCGTAGAGCTGAAGCGCCGCCGTTCCCATCCCGGTAGTGGCCCAGCCGCTGTGCAGGTCAACAGCGACATCGTCGAAGGTCTCCTCTCGACTATCGGCCACCAGGGTCACCTTGAAGCGGAAGGCGCTGTGGTGGTGGAGGTACGGTCCTTCCTCACCCGCCGATAGGATACGCCCCGGGATGCGGGTGTGCTGGCGCACCTTTTCTAGCGTCCGGCCTGTCGTCAGACTGAGGCCGCGCAGGTAGAAATGGCCCGCATACCCCGACGCCAGGGCCGCCTCGGTCATCGATTCGAGGAGGGCGCTGCCGTAAGTCAGCACCTCGACTTGGGGGTTTTCCCGGGCGATCTCGGTGGAGGAGGTGAAGCGCAGGTAGTCCCGTCCTCCGAAGTACTCCTTGACCTTGTTGCCGAGGAGGACTTCAGTAATCTGGTACCCCGCCGGCTCCACCAGTCCAACGGTCGCGAAGAACCGCAGGGCCAGGTCGTCAAGGCGGCTGCTCACTGCCCACCTCCTGGAAGAGCGTGTCGTCCAGCGCCTTGACCCGCAGGTAATCTTCTTTCAGGCCTTCCAGCCGCACGCCCAACTCCTCGATCCGCTGCCGCGCCTCCTCGTCGCTGGCACTGGTACCCACCAGGTCCATGATGATGTCTTCCAGGTTTCGCTCGTCCTCCA
>JAUYDU010000490.1 GCA_030691665.1 Chloroflexota bacterium | reverse complement strand
TTTGGAAATCCCTGCCCTAGCGGCCGGCCGCCGCCCTCCCAACCCTGACCAAGCCCGACGCAAATTTTACTCCGAAGGGTCTTGACAAGCACGGGCGGACTGATTATCCTGGGGATAAAGTCTACTATTTCGATAGAGATTATCCCCAATGAAACTCACCACCAAGAGCGAGTACGCCATCCGAGCATTGCTGGACCTGGCACGCGCCACCTGCTCCAGGGGGTGCCGCATCTCCGAGATATCGGCTCGTTCCCGCATACCAAAGAAGTATCTGGAGCACATCCTGCTCAGGTTGAAGGGCGCAGGCATCGTGCGCAGCAAAGTGGGGCTCGGCGGCTACTACGTGCTGGCTAGGCCCGCCAGCGACATCCGTCTGGGTGAGGTAGTGCGACTCATGGATGGCCCCCTGGCCCCAGTGGCTTGCGCCAGCGTGACCGCCTATCGGCCGTGCGACAAGTGTCCCGATGAACGGTCCTGCGGCCTGAGGACCGTGTGGCGAGAGGTGCGCAACGCCATAGCCGCAATTCTCGACTCGACCACTATCGCCGACGTTATCCAACGCTCGCACCAACTCCAGTACCGACCGGGGCCGGTCTACCAGATTTGAGCGAGGGAGCTGTGGGGGAAACGCTGGAAATCTCCATTTACAGCGACTACAGCAAAGGAGGGAGGTTCACAATGGCAAAGCTAGGGATCCTGTTGACGGCCGGACCCTTCCAGTTCGAGAACTGGGAGACGGCGGTCAACATCGCCGACGCGGCCCTGGACAAGGGACACGAGGTGGAGATGTTCTTCTATCTGGACGGCATCTACAACCCCAACCGTCACCAGACCTTCCCCGACCTGCCCACCCTGCCCAAGGACCGTTTCGCTAAGCTGGTGGAGCGCGGCGCTAAGCCCATCGCCTGCGGCGTTTGCGTGCGGGCGCGTGGCCAGAAGGGCGAGGACTATATCGACGGCGTGCCGGTGGGCGGCCTGCCCGACTTCGCTCAGATCCTGAGCGATGTCGACCAGCTGGTAACGCTGTAGCGCGGAGACGCGAAAGGAGGAAGAGGACGATGGCGCAGAGGCGTATTCTCTTTACCATCAACCACGCACCCTTCGGGAGCATTCACTATACGGAGGGCCTGCGGGCGGTGGTGGGAGCGACCAGCGGCATAGACGAGCACGAGGTGGATGTGCTCTACTTGGGCGACGGTGTCTACTTTGCTCTCCGTGGAGTGGACCGGTCTGACACCTTGAAGTACATCGACACGCTGGCCCAGGCGGGCCGGAAGCTCAAGGTGGAGCGCGAGTCTCTCCAGGAGAGGGGCATCGCCCACCAGGATCTGGCGCCCGACGTAGAGGTGATCCCGCGCTCAGCGGTGCGGGATCTCATCGCCCAGGCCGATTTCACGGCGGGCTTTTGACGGGCGCGCGAAGCCCCAACGAGGAGGGACACAAGATGGCGAACCTGTACCTGATCGACAAGCCATTCGCAGATAGCGCTCTCGGCTTGGCCCGGGAAGACCCCGACGCTGAGGTCGTCCTCCTCCAGGACGGCGTCTACCTGAGCGTTGAGCCCCTACTGGCGGCCAGGAAGAAAGTCTACGCTGTAGAGCGCGATGTGGAGCGGCGGGGGCTCTCTAGCAAGATCGGCAACGACGTCAAGCTCATAGACTATCACCAGCTCGTTGACCTCTTGTTCGCCAATAAGGTGCTCAACTTCGCCTGAGCTCGACGAACCGCTTACTAGTCAGGCGGAAGGAGGCCATGATGGCTCTGGAGCGCACGGACCAGGTTATTGACATTCGCGGCAAGATATGCCCCTACACGTTGATCGACACTCGCGAGGCCCTCAAGGGTCTGAGCGCCGGGCAGGTGCTGGAGGTGCTGTGCGACTACGAGCCCGCCGCCAAGACGACCATCCCCAATTTCTGCGAGAGGAAGGGCTACCCCATCGAGGTGGCCGAGCTCGGCGACGGGACCTGGCGGATACACATCCAGCGCACCGACTGAGAAGGGGGGAACTTGGAGGGCAGCATTGCCTTTCGCATCCTGGAGGGGCTGGCCCTGGCTATCTTCGCCGGCGGCGTCGGCGCGCGGGTACGGTTCTGGCTCAGCGCTGGGGGCGGAGGCAATCCCACCGGCGGAGGAGTCGCTGCCCTCATCCGGCAGGGCGCCCGCCGAGTCCCCCCGCTGAGGGCCCTGCGGGGCCTACTGCTGGATGGGCTTCTCCAGCGCCGCCTCTTGAGACAAAGCCGCTACCGTTGGCTGACGCACCAGTTCATCTTTTGGGGCTTCGTTGAGCTCTTCTTCATCGGCAGCCTCGGGGACATGCTGGGGATGGCGAAGGATGATGCTTGGTTCGCCTTCATGAACGACCTGGGCGGAGTCGTTCTGTTGATAGGCGTGGGGGCGGCGCTTTGCCGCTACTACATCGCCCGGAGGGAACCCCTCCTCCGACCCACTGTGGAGGAAGGCATCGTCCTGGCCTGGTTGCTGGTGCTGGCGCTCTCCGGCTTCCTGGTGGAGGCCGTGCGCTGGTTAGAGGCTGGGCCTGGAACCGAGACCGCCTATGCCTTCGGGGGGTTTGCCGCTCAGCGAGCATTGGAGCCGTTGGACCTCGACTGGCAAGCAGCAGAACGGCTCTCGTGGTGGGTACACGCCAGCCTCGGACTGGCGCTGGTGGCCTACCTGCCCTTCGGTAAGCTGCGGCATCTCCTAGCCAGCCCCGTGAGCATTGTCGTCAACGCCGAGGCCGAAGTCCAACCCAGTGGCGCCAGCTTAGCCCCGGCGGGGACCTCAGCGTTGCAACGGCTCGAACTGGATGCCTGTGCTGCCTGTGGCGAATGCACCCGCTGGTGTGAGGCGTTTGCCGCCGCAGGCCCGGTGGTCAGCCCCTGGATTGCCCCTTCGCTCCGCCTGAAGGAGTACCGATCCCTGGCTCGCGATGGCGCCAGCTCAGCCAGCAATGGTCGGTGGGCGGCGTTCTCTCAGGCGCCATATCTCTGCACTCTTTGCGGCCGCTGCGGTGAGGTGTGCCCCCTCGGTATCAGGCTGCCTGCTCTGTGGCGGGCGGCGCGAGAGGACGTGGCGAGCCGGAGTCTATCGCCGGCGCGCCTGGAGGTAGCGCGGCAGGCAGTAGTCAGCGAGCGCAACGTGGTCAACTATCCCAACATCGAGCGCGCCCTCTGGGTCGACTACGCGGCGGACGCTCCCGCTGACGGCTGGCGACGGAAACAGGCGGACGTGCTCTATTTCGTGGGGTGCATGACCTCCTTCTCACCGGCGGCCCAGGGCATCGCCGTAGCCTTCGCTGAAGTGATGGAACGGGCTGGGGTCGACTTCGCCCTTCTGGGAAGCGATGAATGGTGCTGCGGCTTTCCCCTCCTGGTGGCGGGAATGCGGGGCCAGGACACGGAGACGCTCCAACGGCACAACATCGAGCAGTTGCAAGGGCTGGGGGCGAGGACGGTGGTCTTCAACTGCCCGTCCTGCTTTGATGCCTGGCAGAAATACTACCGCCCCCAGTTGCCGGCCGGGGTGGAACTCTATCACTCCACCCAGTTCCTGGCCAAGCTCCTGGCCGAGGGCAAGCTAGAGCCCCATCGCGCCCCGCGCATTGTGACCTATCATGACCCCTGTGACCTCGGCCGGAACGGCGGCGTCTACGAGGAGCCGCGGGCAGTCCTGCGCAGCCTGCCCGGCGTGGAACTGCGTGAGCCCAAGCACAACCGCGCCCTCGCCCACTGTTGCGGGGGCGGTGGGGACCTGGAGATCGTCGACGCCGACCTCGCGGCTTCTATCTGCGCCAACACCCTCGCGGAGTTGCAAGCCACCGGAGCGGAAACCCTGGTCGTGGCCTGCCCTGAGTGCAAGCGCATGTTCCAGAACGCGGTCCGCAAGCAGGGAGCGGCGCTGGAGGTGATGGACATCGTCGAGTTGGTTCATGAAGTGACGGTTCCGGCTGTGGCTGCTGAGAGAGGCGAAGGCTAATGGCCCAGGTGGAGGACATCTTCCTGCCCGATGAGCTGTACTACGATCGGAAGGAGCATCTCTGGGCCAGGCTAGAAGAGGGCAGGGTGCGAGTGGGCCTGGACATGTTCGGCCAGAAGGCGGCGGGAACGGTGGCATACATCAAACTCTTGCCTGTCGGCCGGGAGGTCAATAAAGGCCGGGCCTTCGGCTCGCTGGAGGCGGGCAAATACATTGGCCCGCTGAAAGCGCCCGTCGCGGGCGAGATCGTCGAGGTGAATGCAGATGTCCTGGCCGAGCCAACCCTTGTCAATAGCGATTCGTACGGACGCGGCTGGTTTGTAGTGATCAGCCCTCGCGACCTAGAACAGGACCTCGCGGACCTGGTCCATGGGGCGGAGGCTATCCAGGCATGGTTAGAAGCCGAGCTTCGGGAGTACAAAGAGAAAGGCCTGTTCGCAGAGAAATGAAGGAATCGGGAAACGGCTCCGCCTTGGCCGCTCGTCGATGCTATTCCCCCGGCGAGATCCACTTTCACGCGCCGGGCCTGAAGCACTACGAGACGGCCGAATTCGTTCAGCGCAACCGCCGGGAGTTCGTGGCCATCAGCCTGACGGGCGCGTCCTGCGCCCTTCGGTGCGAGCACTGTCAGGGACGAATGCTCGAGTCGATGTACTCTGTCCCTGGCAACGGTGGCCTCTATGACCTCTGCCAGCGGCTGGCCGCCAACGGCACCCACGGGGTGCTGGTTTCCGGAGGAAGTGATCGCCGGGGCAGAGTGCCTCACGCCGCCTTCGCCGCCGACCTGCGCCGCGTCAAGGAGCGGCTGGGGTTCAAGATACTCGTTCACACCGGCCTGGTCGACCGGCCCATGGCCGAGGCTCTGGCGGCGGCGCGAGTCGATGGCGCGATGATAGACGTTATCGGCTCGGACGAGACTATCCGGCGCGTCTACCACCTGGACGCTTCGGTGAGGGACTTCGAGCGCTCCCTGGCCCTGTTGGAAGAGTACGGCATCCCGTCCCTTCCCCACATCGTCATGGGCTTGCACTACGGCGCATTTCGGGGCGAGGATGCCGCCCTGGAGATAGTCGCAGCGCATCGGGTGACCGGCCTTGTCCTAGTGACTCTGGTGCCCCTGGCTGGCACGCCCATGCAGCACATCCCACCCCCAGAAACGGCCACCCTCACCCGATTCGTGGAGAAGGCCCGCGGCCGCCTGCCGGACAAGCCGCTGCTCCTGGGCTGTGCCCGCCCTAGTGGTGAGGCCAAGGCTGCTCTTGACCGAGCAGCCATCGACGTCGGCCTGAACGGCATCGCTTTCCCCGCCGAACGTACGGTGGCCTACGCCCGAAGCAAGGGCCTGAAGCCCGTATTCCACGAGGCTTGCTGCGGGCTCGGCTGGCTCCTCGGGAATGGAGGCTAGACGTGGAAACCTGGCGCTACATCGAGGACGACAGCGCGACCGCCAGCTTCGGCCTGGCCGCCGACGAGTTCCTGCTCCGCACGGCGGCGCAAGGCGGCCCGACGACGTTGCGCCTCTATACCTACCAACCTCACGCGGCGCTGGTAGGGCGCTTCCAGAACGTGGACGCGGAGCTTCGGGTCGACGAGTGCCGACGCCTGGGCGCGGAGATCAATCGCCGGCTAACGGGCGGCGGGGCCATTGTCATGGGTGACGCTCAGCTTGGCCTGGCGCTGGCTGTCTCGCCAAGTGATTCAGTGAGAACGGCTAACCCAGCGCTGGTCTTCCAGCGCTACGCCAGGCCGATCATCGATGGACTGCGCGCCCTGGGCGTGGCGGCCGGCTTCCGGCCCAAGAACGATATCGAGGTGGAAGGAAGGAAGATCGCCGGTCTGGGTGTTTGCCTCGATGAGGAGGATGGCCTGCTGTTCCACGCCAGCATCCTCGTCGACCTGGATGTGCCCCTGATGCTGCGCCTTCTCAACCTCGCCCCGGAGAAGATCTCCGACAAGGACATAGCCTCCTTCGAGGAGCGCTTGACCACCGTGCGCCGGGTGGTGGGCGGCCAGGTCGCGGTGGAAGAGGTGCGACAGGCTGTCAGGTCGGGCTTCGAGCGGGACCTGGGCGTGAGCCTGGAGCCCCGGCCGTTCACTCCCGAAGAGATAG
>JAUYDU010000229.1 GCA_030691665.1 Chloroflexota bacterium | reverse complement strand
CCGCCCCATGACCCGTGGCCCCTGCCATAGTATACTAGCCTGCGGAGGTTTCCGGGCTTGGCGCGCAAGGTGAAAGTAGTGACCGACAGCACCTCTGACCTGACGCCGGAGATGGTCAGAGAGCTGGATGTCGCGGTGGTGCCCCTGCACGTCATCTTCGGCGATGTGTCGTATCGGGAAGGGGTAGACATTACCGCCGACGAGTTCTACGAGCGGCTGCCCACCAGCCGTTCCTTGCCCACCACCTCCGCCCCCGCGGTGGGCGAGTTCCAGGAAGTCTACGAACGGCTGCTGGAGGAGACAGATTCCATCGTCTCCATCCACATCTCGGGTAAGCTC
Organism: Chloroflexota bacterium; assembly: GCA_030691665.1. Taxonomy (GTDB): domain Bacteria; phylum Chloroflexota; class Dehalococcoidia; order SM23-28-2; family SM23-28-2; genus JAUYDU01. The sequence continues at coordinate 3,091 of JAUYDU010000229.1, read as the reverse complement.
TCAGCCACCATACAGGCTGCGGAGACTGCCAAGCAATCGCTAGCCAAGCCCGAGCGTGTTGAGGTAGTCGATTCTCAGGCGACCTCGCTGGCGATGGGCTTTGCGATCATGGAGGCGGTGGAGGCCGCCCGCGCCGGCGCCAAGCTGGCCGAGGTGAAAGCGGCGGCCGAGAGTGCTGTCCGGAGGACTCATGTGCTGTTCATGGTGGACACGCTCGAATACCTGCGCCGCGGCGGCCGCATCGGCCGCGCTCGCGCCTACCTGGGTACGTTCCTCAACATCAAGCCCATCCTGTCCATCCGCGAGGGCGAGGTCTACCCCGAAGAGCGGGTGCGCACGCGGGCACGGGCGTTGGAGCGCATCATCCACCTGGCGACCAGTCACCGCAACGTCAAGCGAGTGGCGGTAGGTCACGCCACCACCCCCGACGAGGCGGACAGGCTGAGGGAGAGGCTGGCCATGGCCTTCCCCCACGTCCAGGTCCACATAGTGCGACTGGGCCCTGTCCTCGGTACCCACGCCGGCCCCGGTATCATCGGCGTTAGCGTTATGGAAGGAGGCTAGGCGGGGGTTGGCCCAGGCGGCGGAGAGCCTGCGGAAGGTTCTGGAGCTGGAGCGAACCAAGGGCTTCGCCGACACCGCCGTCATGGGCGGGCTGGATGCCTATCTGCGCCACTTCTCGAGGGGCAATCCCCTGGCCTCGAACCGCCGCCTCTCGGCAGCGATGCGCTCCCTTCCTCCCCGCGGCTACGCCTCGTTGCCTCGGTCCGAGCGCCGCCGCTGGCTGGAGGCGCTGCTGGCGGCCCTGGACGACGGCCCCCCGACCCGGTCGGGGTCGGCGGGGGCGCCCGCTCCGCCATCCGCAGAGGCGGAGTCCGCATGGCGGACAAAGCCGGCAACCGCCCAGACTGGCGGCCGTCGCGCCGCCTCGCCAAAGCCTGCCCTGAGCCGGCCGAAGGGGCCCACCACTGTCCGACGGAAGGCAGCGAAGCCATCGACCGCTCCGCCATCCGCAGAGGCGGAGTCCGCAGGGCGGACCGGCCGCCCCGACCTGGTCGGGGGGCCGGCCTCGCTCGATTCCCCCATCGCCATCCTCAAGGGCGTCAGCCAGGCCACCCTCGCCCGCTTCGCCCGCCTGGGCGTCCACACCATTCGCGATCTGCTCTACCACTTCCCCCATCGTTACAACGACTTCGCCAACATTCGTCCCATATCTGAGATCGTGGTGGGCGAGGAGCAGACGGTGCTGGCCACGGTGTGGTCAGCGGCCGAGATCCCGATTGGCCGCCGCCTCAAGGGAACCGAGGCCATTGTCGGCGACGAGACGGGCACCCTCCGGGTCATCTGGTGGGGCCAGCGCTACATCGCCCGCCAGCTCCGGTCGGGCTCACGGGTGGCCCTCAGCGGCAGGGTGGGCGTCTACCGAGGCCAGCGCCAGATGGAGAACCCCGAATACGAGTTGCTGGTCTCGGAGGACCTCATCCATACCGCCCGCCTGGTGCCCGTCTATCCCCTCACCGAGGGGCTGTACCCGCGTGTCGTGCGTCGCCTGGCCAAGGAGGCCCTGGATGCCTTCGCCGACAGCGTGCCTGACCCCCTGCCGCCGGAGCTGAAGGAGCGGCTGAGCCTCTGGCCCCTGCCCTACGCCCTGCGCCAGATGCACTACCCCGACAGCCTGGAGACGGCGGATACGGCCCGCCGCCATCTGGCCTTCCAGGAGCTCTTGTTCATTCAGCTCGGCGTCCTGAAGCGGCGGCAGGCCTGGCAGGAGAGCGGCACGGCCTACCCGTTGGCCCTGCCGCGGCCGGCCCTGGCTGGCTTCGTCTCCTCCCTCCCCTTCTCGCTGACCCAGGCCCAAGAGCGAGCGATGGCCGAGGTCGCCGCCGACCTGCCTCGGCAGGTGCCCATGAGCCGTCTCCTCCAGGGCGACGTGGGCAGCGGCAAGACGGTGGTGGCTACGGCCGGCCTCCTGGCCGCTGCCGCCAGCGGCTGCCAGGGGGCGATCATGGCTCCCACCGAGATCCTGGCTGAGCAGCACTACAGAACAATCTGCCGGCTGCTGGAACCAAGAACCGAGAGCCGAGAACCAGACGGCCCGTGGTTTCAGCTCCTAGGATCCGGGTTCATAGCCGTTAGCCCGCCCTACCTCGACCAGCCCGTCCGCGTGGCCCTTCTCACCGGCAGCCTCAAGGGCAAGGAGAAGGCGGCGGCGCAGGAGGCCATCGCTCGCGGTGAGGTGGACATCGCCATCGGCACCCACGCCCTCATCCAGGAGGACGTCACCTTCCCTCGCCTGGGCCTGGTGGTGGTGGACGAGCAGCACCGGTTCGGCGTCATGCAGCGGGCCGCCCTGCGTGCCAAGGGCCAGAGCCCCCACGTGCTGGTGATGACTGCTACCCCCATCCCCGCACCCTCGCCCTCACCGTCTACGGCGACCTGGACATCTCGGTCATCGACGAGATGCCGCCCGGCCGCAAGCCTATCAAGACCATCCGCGCCCTCCCTCACGAGCGAGATGAGGCGTACGGTTTCCTGCGGGAGGAGGTAGCTAAGGGCCGCCAGGCCTACGTCATCTGCCCCCTGGTGGAGGAATCGGAGGCGATAGCGGCCAAGGCGGCCGTCCAGGAGTATCAGCGCCTGACGCGGGAGGTCTTCCCTGACCTGCGCCTGGGTCTGGTGCACGGCCGCCTTTCCCCCGCCGAGCGGGAGGCCGACATGCGGGCCTTCCGCGACGGCGAGCTGGACATCCTGGTCTCCACCGCTGTCGTCGAGGTCGGAATCGACGTCGCCAACGCCACCATCATGCTGGTGGAGGGCGCCGACCGCTTCGGCCTCTCCCAGCTTCACCAGTTCCGCGGTCGCGTCGGCCGCGGCGAGCACCAGAGCTACTGCATCCTCCTTTCGGAGAACCCCTCGGAGGAGGCCCAGGAGCGCCTGCGCCTCATGGAGACGATCTACGACGGCTTCCGCCTGGCCGAGGAGGACCTGCGTCTGCGCGGCCCCGGCGAGTACTTCGGCACCCGCCAGACCGGCCTGCCCGACCTGAGGGTGGCCCGCCTGTCGGACGTCGACCTGATCGAGAAGGCGCGAG
>JAUYDU010000305.1 GCA_030691665.1 Chloroflexota bacterium | reverse complement strand
GCGTACCAGCCGATGAGGTCGCTGGCGAAGGTGATGGGGTCGCTCTTCGCCACCAGGAGGCGCTCGCCCATATCGATGACGGCGGCGTCTTCGCCCACCCCTGGCCCCACCACCACCCGCCCCGACACGTCGGGGCCGATGCGGGCCAGCAGTCGGGCCAGGAGCTCGTTGGGAAGTTTGCCGATGTCCACCGTTCTGCCCGCCCCGTCGCTACTGGACGTTGCTCAGACACCCTTGGGTGCCGGGGTCAGGCGCGATGTGCCACTCACCGTCTTCCTTCACGAAGTACTGGGTGTTCCGCTTCCGCCCTTCGACATCCTCGGTTACGGCTTCGCCGCTGGCCGTATCGCCCTGCACCTCAACGTTCTCCAGGTCGATGAACCTCAACGTCGTCAGGGCCTGCTGGAAGGCTTCCACCTTCTCCGGAGGTGTCTTGCTCTGAATCCCAGCGATGAACTCCTCTCGGTCGCAGCGCGCCTTGAACTCCGCTGACATCAGGTCATAGATATCGCCCCACCTCTGGGCCTTGGCGTACTCGGTGAGCTTCGCGCTCAGGTCTCGGACCTTCGCCTCGCTTCCATCGCCGCCTCCGCAAGCGATCACGAAGGCGAGGGCCACCGCCGCTCCCAGGAGCCACAGTCTCATAGCCAGCCTCCCGTATCGGCCAACCCCGGATTCTTGCCGCCACGCCGGTTGCCTCTTCGGCTCCAGGCAGGTTCGATTCTATGCCGAATCTGCCCGCTGTTCAAACAACGGGCGGAGGCCCTGTGGTTGGGTCGTGGGTGGTGGGGGAGCTGAGCGCGGAGGATGTAGCGGAGGCCTTCAGGCCTCCATCGAATGGGGTGGAAGCCTAAAGGCTTCCGCTACATTCGCCCAGGCGGGTGGGTGGGACAGAAATGACATTGACAGCGTATCTGTCCTTTGCTAAACTCAGGCGAACTGTGGGAGAGCCCGTCCGCCTCTGCTACGGTGGGCGGCTTGCTCCTGCTGATGTATGTCCGACGTGGCGGAGCGGAAGTCGGGCAAGGTGGTGGGGACAGTCGAAGGGCTACTGTTAGACTTCGTTAGCTACGTCTACGACCTCATCGAGTGGCCAGGGGTGGTCCTCCTCATGGCCATCGAGAGCGCCGCTATCCCTCTCCCCAGCGAGATCATCATGCCCCTCGCCGGCTGGTTCCTGGTGGACGAGCGCGGCCTGGGGGAAGAGTGGCTGTTTTTGGCCGCCTTCTGCGGCGCTCTGGGCAACCTGATCGGTTCCCTGGTGGCCTATGCGGTGGGGGCCTGGGGCGGGCGGCCCCTCCTCTTTCGCTACGGCCGCTACGTCCTCATCTCCCGCGAGGAGGTGAAGCGGGCCGAGCGCTGGTTCAGCCGCTACGGCGACTGGGCGGTGTTCGTCTCCCGGCTGCTGCCGGTGATCCGCACCTTCATCAGCTTGCCGGCGGGCGTCGCCCGCATGAACGTCTGGCGCTTCAGCATCCTGACCTTCCTGGGCTCCTTCCCCTGGTCGCTGGGCCTGGCCTGGGCCGGCTTTCAGTTGGGCGAGAACTACGACCGGATCAGGGAGTGGATGCGCCCGGCGGACATACCCATCCTCATAGCCCTGGCGGCGCTGGTGGCCTGGTATGTGTATCGGCGGCTGCGGACGGTATTCCGCGAGCCGGAGCCGTCGGTGTGTGAGAGCGAGGAGTAGGAGCCAGCCGTGCGTACGCCGCTGATCTTGCTGGTGGTGGTTGTCCTGGCGGCGGCCGCCGTGGGCGGCTGGGTGGCCGCTAACCAGCTCATGGAAGGTGACTCGGGCGGCGGCACCGCTACCCCGACGCCCACGCCCACTCGCGTCGGCACCCTGACGCCCACCCCAACGGTTGGACCGCCCCTGGCGGGCGCGCGGCTGGTGTACCGGGAGTTCGGCAGCGAGGCCGACGTCTTCTGGCTGGCCGCTGCCGCTGACCCCCAACGGCGGGTACAGATCGCCCAGGCGGAGCACGCCGCCGGGTCGGGCATCCGGGCCAGCCTGTCGCCGGATGGCAAGCTGGTGGCCTACACGTTGCTGCCTACGGCAGCAACGGACGGCCCGACCCAGGCCGAGGTCTGGGTGGCAAGCCTGGAGGGGGGCGAGGGCCGCCGCTTGACCCAGGGCGTGGACCTGGCCAGCACGCCCGTCTGGTCTCCGGACTCAACGTCCATAGTTGTGCGGCGCAATGGCCCCGCCCGCGAGATCGGCCGCGCTGCCTCCCTGGTGGCGCTGGACGTGAGCGATGCCAGCGAGACCGTAGTGCTGCCAGAGGAAGACGTCTTGGAGCTCTTCCCCGTCGGCTACTCCCCCGCTGGCGCGCTCTACGTTGCCCGCATCACCATCGGCGGCACCGACTTCGGCATGATTCTGCCGGACGGAAGCGTCAGCTACCCGGTCCACGCCAGCGACCAGGCGGCTCGCGACTGGCATCTCTCGCCCGACGGCTCCCGCATCGCTTTCCTGGCCGGCCAGCGCACCGATGGCCGCATCGCTGTGCGGGCCTTCGTGGTGGAGCTGGTGGCGGGCGCCCTTCCCAAGCCCCTCTCCGATTTCGCCACCGCCCTGGACGTCGGCCATCACTTCAACCCCATCTGGCACCCCGACGGGGAGCTCATCGCCGTGGGCCGAACCCCCACGGACGGTGTCAGCCCGGTGACGCTGGTGTCCCTGGCGGGAGGTCCCCCGGCCCTGGTGACGCCAGGCCCGGAGCAGGGCTTCGACGTGCCAGCGGGCTTTTCGCCCGACGGCGACTATCTGGCGGTACGCTGGTTCGAGGGGAAATCGGCCC
>JAUYDU010000232.1 GCA_030691665.1 Chloroflexota bacterium | reverse complement strand
AGCAGGTCGCCGCCGTAGATGTCGTTGCAGACGATGACCGGGAAGTCCTCCACCTCCAGGCGGCGCACCGCCTCGGTGCCCAGGTCCTCGTAGGCCACCACGTCCACCTTCTTGATCTGGCGGGCCAACAGGGCGCCGGTGCCGCCCACGGCCAGGAAATACACCGCCTTGTGCTGCTTGAGGGCCTCGCGCACGGCCGGCCCGCGGCCCCCCTTGCCGATGGTGCCCTTGAGGCCGGCAGCCAGCAGGGGGGGCGTGTAGCGGTCGATGCGCATGGAAGTGGTGGGCCCGGCCGAGCCGATGATCTGGCCCGGCTTGGGCGGCGTCGGCCCCACGTAGTAGATCACCTGGCCACGGATGTCGAAGGGCAGGGGCTCGCCCTTCTCCAGCGCCTCGATGATGCGGCGGTGGGCGGCGTCGCGGGCAGCGTAGATGACGCCCGTCAGGCGCACCTCATCGCCGACGTGCAGCTTCTCCAGAACGTCGTCAGTCAGGGGCAGGGTGATGTTCAGCTCGGCCATTGTCGTCGTTCTCCTGCCTAATCTCGTACCTGCCAGGCTTTAGCCCTGCATTTCCAGGGCAGGCCTGAAGGCGTGTAGCTACGACCTTTTGCCCTTTTCCGGGCAGGCCCGAGGGCCTGCAGCCATGTAGCGGAAGCCTTTAGGCTTCCACCCCACGTCATGGAGGCCTGCAGGCGTGTAGCTACATTCTTTCATCTAGCCAGGCTAAAGCCTGGCCTTCAGCCTTTCATCTAGCCAGGCTGAAGCCTGGCCTTCCGGCTTCCTGCGGCGGCAATCCCACCGAAGACCAGGCTTTAGCCTGGTATCGCCCCGTAGCTTTCTTTCGCTTACAGCACCGCCTCCTTTAGCCGCGCCGAGTGGCACTGAAGGTTCACGGCCACCGGCAGGGCGGTGATGTGGGTGGGGTAGGTCCCGATGTGCACCGCCAGGGCCGTGACGCGTCCGCCCACCGCCTGGGGCCCCAGCCCCAGGGCGTTCACCTTCCCCAGCAGCTCTCGCTCGAAGTCCGCCGTCTCCTCGTCGGGGTTGGTCTGGCCCACCTCGCGGGTGAGGGCCTTCTTGGCCAGGAGCATCGCCGTCTCGCCCGTGCCGCCGATGCCGACACCGACGATGATGGGCGGGCAGGGGTTGCCGCCCGACTCCTCGACAGTGCGCAGGACGAAGTCGGTGATGCCCTTGCGCCCCTCGCTGGGGAGCATGACAGTGAAGCGGGTCATGTTCTCGCAGCCGCCGCCCTTGGGCATCACCTGGATGCGCAGCTTGTCGCCGGGGACGATGTCGGTGTGAATCACGGGCGGGGTGTTGTCCTTGGTGTTGATGCGGGCCGAAAACGGCTTCTCCACGATGGACGCCCGCAGGAAGCCTTCGGTGTAGCCCTGGCTCACCCCCTGCTGGATGCAGTCGTAGACGTTGCCGCCGACGATGTGCACGTCCTGGCCGACCTCCAGGAACACCACCGTGGTGCCGGTATCCTGGCAGAGAGGGAGCCTTTGCTTGCCGGCCAGGTCAGCGTTGAGGAGGATCTGGTCGAGGATCTTCTGGCCCAGGGGCGACTCCTCTGTCTGGCGAGCTTGCTGGAGGGCCCGGAGGACGTCCTCCGGCAGGAGATAGGCGGCGTCCTGGCACAGCCTAGCTATCGTTTTCGTGATGGTCTGGCAGTCGATCTCGCGCATGTCACCTCGATTCTGGGGAGCGTCTCCAGGCAGGCTCTAGGCCTTCACCAGGCCAACCAGCTCACGCACGGCCTCGGCAGCCTTCTGGAGGCCGGCGGCCTCCTCCGGCTCTAGCTCGACCTCAATGACCTTCTCTACGCCGCCAGCACCCAATCGGGCCAGTACGCCGACGAAGGTGTCCCGGATGCCGTATTCGCCCTCCAGGTAGACGCTACAGGGAAGGATCCGCTTCCGGTCCAGCAGGATGGCTTCCACCATCTCCATCGTCGCCCAGGCTGGGGAGTACCAGGCGCTGGTGCCGAGAAGGCCGACGATCTCCGTGCCTGCCTTGCGGGTTCGGTCGACGACGGCCTCGATACGCTCCTGGGGCAGGAGCTGGCGCAGAGGCACGCCGCCCACGAAGGCGTGGCTGACGATAGGTACCATGGTCACGTCGGTGTGGCCGCCCAGAACATAGGCGTCCACGTCCTTGACTGACACCCCCAGCTCCCAGGAGAGGAAGGTGCGGTAGCGGGTGCTGTCCAGCATACCGCCCTGTCCCACAATGCGGTTGCGCGGCAACCCCGTGGCCTGCTTGGCAACCATGCACATGGCGTCCATGGGGTTGGCGAACTGGACAATAATGGCATCTGGAGAATGGTGGGTCGCCTTCTGGGCCACCTCTCGCACGATGCCGGCGTTGGTGTTGACCAGGTCCTCGCGGCTCATGCCTGGCTTGCGGGGCAGACCGGAAGTGAGGACGACCACGTCGGAGTCGGCCGTGTCCTTCCAGTCGTTGGAGCCGATCACTCGGCCATCGGAGCCAACGATGGGCGCAGCGTGGGACAGGTCGAGGGCCTTACCCTGGGGCAAGCCCTCGATGATGTCCAGGAGGACCACATCGCAGTAGCCCTTCTCCAGTAGGATCTGGGCCATGGTTCCGCCGGTGGCACCGGCGCCGACGATGGTTACTTTCTTACGCATGGGGCAGCACCTCCTGACGCTAATACTCAACTGCGAGTCCAAGCCCGCAGCACGCTTCCTCCGTCATTCCGCCCCGATAGGCCTGCCTCTGGCGGGTCGGGACGGTCGCCCCCCAATCGGTTCACGTCTAGGCCACCCTGGCCTTGGGTTGATAGCTCTGCCACTTCTGCTCCAGCGCTGGATCCTGGATGGTCTTCATCAGATAGTCGGCGAAGGCGGCTCCGGTGGCCCCCGTGGGTCGGCCCGTGACTTCTAGCTTCTTCTCAAAGGTGCCGCAAGTATCGAGGGCCATCTCCAGCTTCCTGCCGCGGTCCGAAAAGCCGATGTGGTTCAGAAGCATTGAGGCGGCACGGATCAGGCTGCTGGGATCGGCATAGTCAGCACGGCCTTCTTCGACCATGCGGGGCGCACTGCCGTGGATGGCCTCGAACATGGCGTAGCGCTTGCCGATGTTGGCGCTGCCCGCCGTTCCCACCCCTCCCTGGAATTCCGCTGCCTCGTCGGTCAGGATGTCACCGTACAGGTTGGGTAGGACGATGACCCGGAACTGCGTCCGCCGCTTGGGGTCCACCAGCTTGGCGGTCATGATGTCGATGTACCAGTCGTCCCACTCGACCTCAGGATAGTCCCGGGCGACTTCTCTAGCCATGTCCAGGAACTTGCCGTCCGTCGTCTTCACGACATTGGCCTTGGTGACTACGGTTACCTTGTTAACCCCGTTCCTCTTGGCGTAGTCGAAGGCCAAGCGGATGATCCGATCGCTGCCCTGCTTGGTGGTGACAGTGAAGTCGATGGCCAGGTCATCCGTGACATTGATCCCTTGGCTTCCCAGGACGTAGGCTCCCTCAGTATTCTCTCGGAAGAAGATCCAGTCGATGTCTTCCTGGGGAACCCTCACCGGTCTGACGTTGGCGAAGAGGTCGAGGGCCCGCCGCATGGCCACGTTGGCGCTCTCGATATTGGGCCAGGGGTCTCCCTTGCGCGGTGTCGTAGTCGGCGCCTTCAGGATCACGTGGCACTGTTTGAGCTCTTCTAGCACATCGTCGGGAATAGCCTGGTTGTGCTTGGCTCGGTTCTCGATGGTCAATCCCTCAATGACCTTGAACACCACCTTGCCGCTTTCCAGTTCCGGCCTCAGCAGAAACTCCAGGATCCTCTGGGTTTCGCGCGAGATGTAAGGGCCGATGCCGTCTCCGCCGCAGATGCCGATGATGATCGGCTTCATTTTCTGGTAGTCGACCCATTCGTCGGCCTTCTTCATCCGCTCTACTCGCTCCATCTGCTCTCTGAGGAGGGCGGCGAAGTGCTCCTTTGCCCTTTCAATCGCCTGGGTATCCATGTTCCCGCCTTTCTGCTGACCTAGGGTTGAGAGCTCCGTACATGGTTTAGGAGCCCCCCGGCCAGCGCGATTTCCACTTGCCGGGGCGTGAGCTCGTGACGAGCGGTGAACTCGTAGCCGCGGCTCAGGTTGCGTACCTTGATCTCGTGGCCATTGCGGATGGCCTCCCGAACATTCGGTATCTCCAGCTCGTCGCCGGGGTTCAGGCGCTCGTAGTCCGCTTCGTCCACGAAGCGCAGGGGCAGAATGCCGAAGTTGATGAGGTTGGTGTGATGCATGCGGGCGAAGGTCTTGGCAAAAACGGCCTTCACTCCCAGGTACATGGGGGCCAGGGCAGCGTGCTCGCGGCTGGAGCCCTGGCCGTAGTTGGCCCCGCCAGCGATCATGCTGGCGCCAGCCTCCTTGGCCCGCTGGGGGAAGGATGAGTCCACATAGGCGAAGACGTACTCAGAGATGGCGGGAATGTTGGAGCGCAGGGGCAGGATCTTGGCCCCCGCTGGCAGGATGGTGTCGGTGCTGATATTGTCGCCCACCTTGATCAGTAGCTTGCCGCGGATGGCCTCGGGCAGGGGCTCGGCGATGGGCAGGGGCTTGATGTTGGGCCCGCGAACTATCTCCACCTCGTCCGGCTTGTCGGCGGGCGGGATGATCAGGTCGTCGTCGACGTAGAACTCTCGGGGCAGCTCGATGCTGGGCGGCTCGCCGAACTCCCGGGGGTCGCTGATCACCCCCCGTAGGGCGCTGACCGCTGCCACCTCGGGGCTCGCCAGGAACACCCGATCGTTGGAGGTGCCGCTGCGGCCGGGGAAGTTGCGATTGAAGGTGCGCAGCGAGGCGCCGTCGCTGGGGGGCGCCTGGCCCATGCCGATGCAGGGGCCACAGGCCGACTCCAGGATGCGAGCGCCGGCCTCGATGAGGTCGGCCAGGGCGCCAGAGCGAGCGATCATGGTGAACACCTGGCGCGAGCCGGGAGTCACCGTCATGCTCACCTGAGGGTGGACCTTGCGGCCCTTGAGGACGCTGGCGGCCACCGCCAGGTCGTGGTAGGAGGAGTTGGTGCAACTGCCCACGCACACCTGAACCACCTTCGTCCCGGCTACGTCTCCCACCGGCACCACGGCGTCGGGGCTGGACGGCTGGGCGATAAGGGGCCCCAGGGTGTCGAGGTCGATCTCGACGACCTCGTCGTATTCGGCGTCGGAGTCGGCGGCCAGAGGGCGCCAGGCCTCCTCCCGCCTCTGGGCCCGCAGGTACTCGCGGGTCCGCTCGTCGCTAGGGAAGACGGAGGTAGTGGCCCCCAGCTCAGCACCCATATTGGTGATGGTGGCCCGTTCGGGCACCGACAGGCTGGCCACGCCCGGCCCGCCGTACTCGAAGACCTTGCCCAGGCCGCCCTTCACCGTCTGGCGGCGCAGGACCTCGAAGATGATGTCCTTGGCCGCTACCCACGGCTGCAAGCTGCCCGTGAGACGCACCAGGACCACCCTGGGCGCCATCACGTAGAAGGGCCCGCCGCCCATGGCCACCGCCACGTCCAGGCCGCCGGCGCCGATGGCCAGCATGCCCAGGCCACCGCTGGTGGGGGTGTGGCTGTCGGAGCCCAGGAGCACCTGGCCGGGCACGCCGAAGCGCTCGAGGTGCACCTGGTGGCAGATGCCGTTGCCGGGGCGGGAGAAGTAGATGCCGTACCTGGCGGCGATGCTCTGAAGGAAACGATGGTCGTCGGCGTTCTCGAAGCCGGTCTGGAGCATGTTGTGGTCGACGTAGCTCACCGAGAGCTTGGTGCGAACGCGGGGGACGCCCATGGCCTCGAACTGAAGGTAGGCCATCGTGCCGGTGGCGTCCTGGGTAAGCGTCTGATCAACTCGAATGCCTATCTCGGTTCCGGGCTCTAGCTCCCCGGAGACTAGGTGCTCTTCTACTATCTTGTAGGTCAGACTCTTGCCCAAGTTTTCAACCCTCCCTGGACACGCCCACCCGCTGGCAGGCAAGCGTATCCCGCGACAGGCGGGTGTCGCTGGTTGAAATCCGCAGATCTGGTCAGGCGAAGCGCCGGAGATAGGAGGTGAGGTCGAAGGGCTGGACTTCCTCCTCGAACTTCCTGGCCTCTATCTCATATACCGGCCTCTCCTCTTCGAAGAACACTCCCAGGTGCACCTTGTCCTCAGTGAGGGCCAGGTCGATGGCCGCCCGAAGGTCGGAGCGATCCCAGTCTTCGGGCAGGTCAGTCACCAGGCTGTCGTACTGATCATACGTATTGTAGAACTCTGTGCAAGGGCTCTGCACCTGGATGAAGGAAAACCCCTTGTGCTGGACGGCTTCGACGATGAGTTCGCTCAGTTCGTTGGGCTGGGCGGAATAGCCGCGGGCCACGAAGGTGGCGCCGTAGGTGAGAGCCAGAAGCACTGGCTTGGCCGGCTTGGCGATCATGCCGTAGGGGGTGGACTTGGACAGGTGGCCCATGGGCGAGGTGGGTGAGCCTTGCCCCTTGGTCAGGCCATAGACCTGGTTGTCCATCATCACACAGGTGATATCGATGTTGCGGGCGGCCACGTGGGGTAGATGGCCCGCACCGATGCTCATGAGGTCGCCGTCGCCGCCCATGGCGAACACCGTGAGATCCGGTCGGCTCAGCTTCAGTCCGCTAGCGAGCGGTATGGCTCGGCCGTGCACGCCGTGCAGGCCGTACGTGCTCATGAAATAGGGCATGCGGCTGGAGCAGCCGATGCCCGAGACGATCACCACCTCGTACGGCTTCACCTGGAGGGCGGCCAGGGCCTTGGTGACGGCGCTGAGCACACCGAAGTCACCGCAGCCGGGGCACCAGACGGGCTTGACCTCGCCCTTGTAGTCCTTAGCCGTGCGGACGACTTCCGGCCGGGGGGCCACCCTGGTGCGGGTGCCGCCCGCCGTGCTCCTGGGATGATCAGACATGGCTGGCTACCTCCTCGATCTTGCCGAGGATCTCGGCGGGTGTGAAGGGTAGCCCGCCGATCTTGTTGAAGCGAACGGGGCTTATGCCCAGACTGGCCGCCAGGTGATGGGCGAACTGGCCCTGGTAGTTCACCTCCGGCACCAGCACCCGCTTGACGGAGGCGGCGAACTCGCGAATCTGAGCCTGGGGGAGGGGGTTGAGGATCCTGGGGTGAAGGGCGGCCACCTTGTAGCCCTTGGCTGTGGCTCGCTCCACCGCCTCGCGGATGGCCCCCTCGCTGGCGCCCCAGCCGATGACGCCGACCTGGGCCTTGGGGTGTCCGTAGCGAGGCGCCCAGTCGGGGCTGTCGGTGTCGGCGGCGGCGCTGCTCAGCTTAAGGAACCGCTTCTCGGTCATCGCCTCGTGCACCTGGGGTGACTGGTTGGGGTGGCCGCGCTCGTCATGCTCCAGGCCGGGCGCCACGTAGGTGTGGACGTGAACCCCCGGCAGAGCTACGGGTGAGACGCCGGTGTCGCTAAGGGCGTAGCGGGCGTACTCCTCGCTCGCGCCGTCGCCGGGTTGGAGGCGGTTGACTACGGGCAGGCGGGAGAGATTGGGCATGTCGATGGTCTGGGTGCGGTGGGATAGAGACTGGTCGGAGAGCACGATTACCGGCATCTGATACTTCTCGGCCAGGTTGAAGGCGTGCACCGCCCGGTAGAGGCAGTCCTCCACTGAGGCGGGGGCGAGGACGATGCGAGGGAAGTCACCGTGGCCGCCGTACAGAGCCTGGAAGAGGTCCGCCTGCTCCAGCTTGGTGGGCATGCCGGTGCTGGGCCCCGAGCGCTGGGCGTCCACCAGCACCAGCGGCAGCTCCGTCATCGAGGCCAGGCCCAGGAGTTCGATCATCAGGGAGAAGCCGGGGCCGGAGGTGGCGGTCATCGCCTTGGTACCGCCGTAAGAGGCACCGATGCAGCTAGCGATGGCAGCCATCTCGTCCTCGGCCTGGAGGCAGATGCCGCCCAGCCTGGGCAGCTCGCGGGCCATAGACTCCAGAATGTCAGAGGCGGGCGTAATCGGGTAGCCGGCGAAGAAGCGGCAGCCGGCATAGAGCGCCCCGGCCACGATGGCGTCGTTGCCGCTCATTATCAGGCGACTAACGTGGTCGCTCGTCCCTAGATAGTACTTGTCCTCCTTGCGGATCTTCTTGGTGTAATCGAAGCCGTAGGCCAGGGCCTCCAGGTTCTTCTCCACCAGTTCGGCCCGCCGCTTGTAGCGTAATCGCACCAGGTCCTGGAGACAGTCGAGCGGCAGCCCGAACAGGCCGGCCATCAGCCCCAGCACCAGGACGTTGGTGCCGCGGGCGAAGTTCAGCTCCTGGCGGGCGATGCGCTGGAAGGGCACACCGTAGCGGATGAACCTGCCATCGTCGACCTGCACCAGGTCGGAGTCGTAGATGATGACGCTGCCTTCCCGCAGCTCCCCGCAGTGACGTTCGTAGGCCTCCTGGTCGAAGGCGACGAGGATATCCACACCGTCGCCAGTGGAGAGAACGGGCCTGTTGCTGATGCGCACCTGGAACCAGGCGTGGCCGCCCTTGATCTCGGCGGGATAGGAGCGGAAGGTGAAGACCTGGAAGCCGAGGCGGGCGGCAGCGGTAGTAAAGTTTTCGCCGGTGCTGATCACGCCGCCGATAGCGGTGTCGCCCCCGATGCGGATGACGAAGTCGTTCCTTACCTGGCTGTCCTTGTGTGACCTGGCTTGCATATTTGGGGGCCTAGTCTCGTTTCCCCTTTATTTTACCGCACTGTGCATGCTTTCCGCAAAGCCCGTGGCCCGGCCCCGTCCTGCGGCGGTGATCGAAGCCTGGGAAAGCCAGACCGATTGTAGCACGCTCGATTACTTGTGTCCTGGGTCGCCTCGCCGGGCCGAAGTTGCTCGGCATTGTAGTATAATGGCCGAAAATCAGGCTCAGTATCTCAGGCAGGAGTTGTATCCATGGCTATAAAGGCCTACGTGTTGGTGGTTACCGATCCCGGCAGGACCAAGGGAGTCCTTGATGTCATGCGGGATATTCCGGGAGTAGTGGAAACGCACGAGGTAATGGGGCCTTACGACATCGTGGCCGAGATCGAGGTAGACAACCTAACGGAGATACCCCCCATTCTGGGGGACAAGATCCGCAAGATTGCCGGGATTCAGAGTACCACCTCCCTGGTCACTCTGCCGGAGTAGCTGCAGGGCTTAAGGTCATTCAGAGGATACTGGCCTCACCAGAAGGACAGGCTTCAGCCTGTCGCCGTCGGGCTTAAGCCCGACCTTCTGCCAAACACTTGCGCCACTATTTACTTAATGACCATTAGCCCTGCTTTGTAAGGGCAAGCCTGAAGCTTTGCCGCTGCGGGCAATCTGTTTCGCCGGCTCCAGCATGACTTGGGAGTCTCCTATCGCGTTGCCCTAGGGACTAATTATCGCCATAACCGCGTCTTTGGGAACCGGATCCCCCGGCTTGAAGGGCAAGGCCTTGACCGTCCCATCGATGGGACTGGGCATACTGTTCTGCATCTTCATCGCTTCGAAGATGACAACCACATCGCCGGCCTGGACGCGATCGCCCACCTTCACCTCGTAGCGGATAAGCATCCCCGGCATGGGCGCCACGATCGTCGCCTCTCCGGCAGCGACCTCTACGGCCCCGGCTGCCGGTGCGGCCTGCTTCTTCTCCGCCGCCGCCGGTGGTGCTGCTGGCCCAGATCCTACCGGAGCCGGCGCAGCGGAGCCAGCTAAGGAAACCGCGGACATCGGCGGCGAGCCTCCAACAGCCTCAACCTCTACCTGATAGTATTCATCGCCCACGAAGACGTTAAAGGTTCGGATACCGGGGCCTTTGGGAGGCGCTACCACCTCCCGTTTCTCCACCAGTTTGCCTGCTTTGGCCAGTTCGATAAGCTCCTCTTCCCTCTTCGCTTCCTCCAGGGTCTTTGGCGCCTTCGGGGGCTTCCAGTCGTCGGGGATCTCCTTGTCCAGGCCATACTTCAGCCTCAGGAACCTCATGCCGGTAGTGGGATAGAGGGCATATATGAG
>JAUYDU010000135.1 GCA_030691665.1 Chloroflexota bacterium | reverse complement strand
AGCCGAAAACCCCGGAATGAGGCAAAACTGGCTGCCGCGCAGATACGGTTTTCGGGCCAGAAACGCCCGCGAGAGGGGTTTCCGGCCAGCCTTCTAGGTCTCCGCGCCTCGCTGGCCTCGATACTTATGCCTCCCCTGTCTTGAGTCCGCATTGGCTCAACTAGAGGTGCACCTATTTGGCGTGATTCGCCGCCTGGCCAAACATGCCATTCGACGCTGTCCGGTCGGTGAGACTACCAGTTGGTCATGGCCCCGTCCTTGCGCCGCAGGGCAGGCGGGATCCTCGGGTTCCAGGAATACTTCCCCAGGGCCTCCTCGTCGAACACCAACCCCAGGCCATTCCCCTCCGGTTTGAGCATGTACCCCTTCTCAAATGGCATCTGCACAGGGAACACGTCCCGGAGGGCAGTGCCCGGCACCCACGGCATCTCCTGAACCGCCACATTGCTGGCCGCCAGGCACAGGTGATTGCAGGCAGCGGTGCTGACTGGCCCCAGAGGGTTGTGGGGCACTACGTCTATATAGTGGGTCTCACACCAGTGGGTGACTTTTAGCGCCTCGGTGATCCCACCGACGATGCAGAGGTCTATGCGAGCGTAGGAGATAAGCTCTTCCTCGATGACTTGCCGAAACTGCCACTTGCTGGCCCACTGCTCCCCAGCGGCAATGGGGACTGAAGTATGTCGGGCCAGGGTGCCGTAAGACGCGGGGTTCTCTGAGCGCAGAGGGTCTTCCATGAAAAACAGATTCAGGGGCTCCACCGCGTTGCAGAGACGGATCGCGATTGGCGTATCCAGCCTTGTGTGGGCGTCGCAGATTATTTCGATGTCGGGGCCCACAGCATCGCGTATGGCTGCCAGAGTCTTGACGACTTCCCGCGCGGCCACCGTCGGCTCAAGGATGCCGCTGTCGCGGGGAGTCTCGGTCACTGCAGTGCGGACAAACCTCCAGCCATCCTTCACTGCCTGGCGACAGCTGCTCAGGAGTTCGTCCAGGGTCGCGCCAGAGGTGTGGGGATAACAGACCACCTTGTCGCGCACTGGCCCGCCGAGGAGCTTGTACAGAGGGAGCCCAAGTGCCTTCCCCTTGATGTCCCAGAGGGCGATGTCGATGGCGCTTATGGCGCTGCACACCACCCTGTCTCCAGGGAAGAAGAGTCGCCGAAACATCACCTGCCACAGCCGCTCAGTACAAAGAGGATCCTCGCCGATCAACAAGGTCGACAGGTGCCGAACGGCCTGGTCCACCGCGAGGCCAACTGTGTTGATGATGCCGGATTCGCCGATGCCATAGATACCTTCGTCGGTCTCCACCTTGACGAAGTGGTACCTCCGCTCGCCGATCTGCTTTGGGAACGTCTTGATTGCAGAGATCTTCATCTTCCTTTTCCTCGTCCTCAGAGTCGTCTCAGCTTCGTGTCAAACCCGTCGCGCAACCAGTCGCTCAGGAAGCTCGGTGTTCTCCTTCCTATTGTGTGGTCGTGCATCAGGCGTCCTCATCGCTACCTACTTCCAAGCAAGGAGAACGCCTCGCACTACCCATATGGAATCCCTGAGTAGGTGCTCTGCTCTGGGGCAAAGCCCAACCTCGAGGTCTGCCCTAGCACCAATCAGGGTCAGGGTGGGCCTTGATGAAGTCCGTGTCGAGCTCGACTCCCAAGCCAGGACGGTTGCTTAGGAACAGGCAACCGTTGCGTATGTCCAGGGCAGGGGTTATGACCGAGTTGTGTGCATCCAGGTAGTTCCGGGCGAACTCCTGCCTGTAGAAGTTCGGCACCGTCATCATCACATGTGCGGCAGCCGTGACCTGGACCGGCCCACCTGGCGGATTATGGGGGCTGACAGGGATGTAGTATGACTCGGCCATCGTAGCGATCTTCTTGAGTTCGCTGATTCCTCCGGTCAGCACTACATCAGGCATGATGTAGTCGGCCAAGCGGTCTCGGAAGATGGGCACAAAGTCGAACCTGGTGAATAGCCTTTCCCCGACGCAGATCGGCACCTCAACCGATTCGCGTATTTGACGCAAGGCGTCGAAGCTCTCGGGAGGACACGGCTCCTCAAACCAGGTGAGCTTGTACGGGGTCAGCCGCCTGGCCAGCCGCACCGCTGTGGGCACATTGAAATTCCCGTGCGCATCGATGAGTATTTCGATCTTCGGGCCCACTGCCTCGCGCATTGCACGAACCACCGCCTCGGCCGTCTCCTCCGCCTCCGCCGACAACGCGCCTTCCATGTAGCGAATCTCGAAGCCGGGCCCCACTCCCATCCGCTTCCTGACCTCAGAACGAAACGGATCGGTCTTGAGCGCGGTCCATCCCTCCGCGACCTGCTTTACTGAGTCCTCCGCCACCTCTTCTGGTGTGCCCGCCTGAGGATGCGAGTAAAGGAGGACCCGGTCTCGGACGCGTCCGCCGAGCAGGTCGTACACCGGCCGGTTCAGTGCTTTGCCCTTGATGTCCCACAACGCGATGTCGACACTGCTTATCGCCGCAGTCACGACCCCCCGGGGCCCCAGCGAGAAGTAGTGGCGGTACATCTTGTGCCACAGCCTCTCGATGTCGTTCGCATCTTCGCCGACCAGGTCAGCCCTCAGAAGCTGCAGGGTCTTTGCCACAAGCGCGATACCCCCCAGCGAGCACGACCACTCGCCGACGCCGGTCAAACCTTCGTCGGTCTCGAGTTGTAGAAACGCCCATCTATGAGAGTGACCGCCATGGTCTGCGCAGTCGAAACTGGTCCCGAGCAGCTTCACATCGGTGATCCTCATGCAAGGTCCCCTTTCTCCTTCGTTCCTACAGCGAACGCGGACACCGACACTTTACCACAAGTGACTTCAGTCCGGTGACATGAGAGAGCGAAGTTCTACGAGAAGTCGGTCCATTTCCCCCACGGCAATCTCATCAGGGAAGACGGTCGCGGGATCGCGCACCGTGGTATGAGCGATTACGCCCATGCGCTGGAGGATCAGTTTGCCCATCGCCTGCATGTACTGGTCTCTAAGCACCATGAGAGGAAGCGCTCTGCAATACAGATCCCGTGCGGCTGCCATGTCACCCCGACAAAATGCCTCGTAGATTCGCACGTTGACTGTGGCGAAGGCTGCCGACGGCATTGCCCCACAGGAGCCCCGTCCGAGTTCATCCAACAGGCGGCTTCCGCTGCCCGCGCCGAACACTCCCGTCAAATGGTCGCCGTGATGCTTGAGAAGCACGGAGATACGTTCCCCAGAAGGAGGGACTTCCTCTTTCACATACCATGTGCCGGGCACGTCCCGCACGATGCGGCCGATCAACTCCGACGACATGGGGACGCCCATGGGTCCAGGCGCATCTTGGATCACGATGGATGCCGAGACCGTCCCGGCCAGGGCCTGGAAGAGAGCGAATATGCCGGTATTATCGGGTTTCCGTATGTAGGGCGGCATGATCAGGAGCCCAGCAGCACCCTGCGCATCCGCTGATCGGCAGTGCTCCAAGACCGTCTCTTTTGCGCCCGCAGACGCGCAGGCGATGACAGGCACCCGCCCATCGACTTCGTCCAGGGTGAGGGCAATCAGCCTCGTCCGCTCGGCGTCCGAGAGCGCGAAGAACTCGCTGGTGCCTGCGGGTATGACCACTCCGTGCACCCTTGCGCGAAGGCAGAAGGCCACTTGACGTCGCAGGCTTGCTTCATCTATGGCACCATCTGGTGTGAAAGGGGTGTGCAGGATCGGGAGTACGCCCGCGAACCTCTTATCTTTCATATACCACCATCCGTCAGCGGCACCTTTCTGCCCTCGTCAAGAATGGATCCCTCTACCTCCCCCGGCAGGACGACGGACGCCAGGTCGCGTCTAGAGTTGCCTGAGCCTCGGGTCGAGCCGGTCGCGCAACCAGTCGCCCAGGAAGTTCAGGGACATGACAACCAGGAATATGGCAAGGCCCGGGAAGAAGGGGATCCACCAGCTGTCGACCAGGTAGTCCCTTCCTTCAGCCACCATGAGGCCCCAGGCTGGCCTGGGCGCAGGGATTCCCACCCCCAGGAAGCTGAGCGACGCCTCTGCCAGAATCAGCCCACCAACCTGAAGTGTGGCTATGACGACGATGGTGTTGGTGACTCCAGGCACGATGTGCCTCAGCATTGTCCTCACGTGAGAGGCGCCGGCGACGTGGGCCAGTGCTACGTAGTCCCTGGTTTTCAAGGAGAGCACCTCCGCACGCACGTTGCGCACGAATGCGCTCCACGCGCTCAACGCCAGTATCCCCAGTACTAAGCCAAAACTCTGACCCAGCACTACCGCAGCCACCAACGCTACCAAGAGGAAAGGCAGACTCCACCAGACGTCTGCAAGCCGCATCAGAATCTCTTCCGACCAGCCGCCGCAGTAGCCGGCGATTACTCCCAGAGTGCTGCCTACCAGAAGACCGGAGCCCATGGAGATGGCCATCACCAGCATGGACACTCGTGCGCCGTGGATGAGCCTGCTGAGGACGTCGCGGCCCACGTAGTCTGTGCCGAGGAGGTACTTGGCGCTCCCTTTAGCATACCAGGCCGGCGGAGTACGGGACGCCTCCAGGTTTTGTTCGTACGGGCTGTGCGGAGCAATGAGCGGCGCGAAGATTCCAGCCACAACAAACGTCGTCAATATGACGACCGGGACCACTGGCCAGCGCCTGAGAATGTGCAGCCCCTCGCGGGCCGACATCCTGAACACGCCAAAGCGCCGACTGATCCCGACTGTCTCTTCCATATCTCCTTCTAGCGGTACCGGATTCGCGGGTCAATGTAGGCGTATGCCACGTCAGCTAGAAAGGTGACGATCAGGATGAGCCCCGCGAACCCCAGGACCGTCCCCGTAAGGAGAGGAAAGTCGTTGTTCCAGACGGCATCCAGGGCCAACCTGCCTATGCCCGGCCAGGCAAAGACGACCTCGACCACCACCACACCGTTGAGAAACCCCGCTAGCATCAGGGCAGACATGGTGAGCGGAGGGATGAGCGCGTTCCTGAAGGCGTGCTTCCACACCACCTTCCAGGAGCTCACGCCCTTGCAACGGGCAAACTTGATGAACTCCGAGTCCAGTGTCTCCAGCATCGCGGAACGCGTGAGGCGCGTTAGCCCAGCTGCAGGCCCCCAACCGGCGGCGATGGCCGGGAGGATAAGGTACTTAATCTGGTTGAGCAGAGGCGCGTCGCTGGGCAGAGTGGCGCTCGGCAGCAGGTGGAGCTTCACTGCAAAGACCAGTATCGCCATCATGCCGATCCAGAAGGCGGGCAGGGCCTGGCCGAACAGCGCGAAACCACGCCCTAAGTAGTCCGGCACGGTCGCACGTTTCACCGCGGAAAGAACCCCGAGCGGAACCCCTACCACAGTGGCAAAGACCCACGCACCAAGGGCTAGCTTCAACGTGGCGGACGTTCTCTCCCTCAAGACCTGTGCCACCTGCCTGTCGTCTAGGAGAGACCTGCCAAAGTCACCCCGTCCCAGGTTGCGAAGCCATATCACGTACTGCACGACCAGCGGCCTGTCCAGCCCGAGCTTGTTCTTGAGAGCCGCCGTCTGCTCTGGGCTCTTGCCATAGCCGCCAGGCTTGGCGTAAAGGAGGAGAGGGTCTCCCGCCAACCGCGAGATGCCAAACACGACCATGGTGGCGGCAAGGGCTGCCACCATGGCCGTGAAAAGCCTGCGAACAATGAAGCCCTGCATAGTGGATACGGGACCCCTCGGACCTCTCGACCTACGCTACCGAGGTTTGGTAACGGACGGATCGGGTGGTCGGGCGATCCGACCGCCACCAAACACCAGCATAGCGTCAGGAGCCTTCATTCGATGTCCGGGCTATCGAGCGGGCACCATGTATTCTGGGTAGGCCATATCGAGGGTAGGGAAATAGGTTTTCATCGGCCACGAAGCGATGGACTTGGGATTGTAGGTCAGCGACGTGGGCCAGGTGACGATGGCGGAGGTTATCATCCAATAGTTCACATAGTCCACCAGCTCAACGTTCATCCTGATGCGCTTCTGGATGTCGGGTTCCTTGCCCACGGCCAGGAGGGTTTCGGTTATCTTCGGGATCTCGATACCTGGCCCGAAACCCCCACGGCCCAGGAAACTCATCTCGTCGCCCTTGGGCCAGTCGAACGGCCTCTGTGGAACAGCTTCCGACGCGTAGCGGATAAATGGCTTTGTCCAAGTGCGTCCGACCATGGAGGGCCTGCCGATTGCATAGGCGCTCTTGTCCACGGTGGTGCGTATTCCTACCTTGTCCAGGAAGCCGCCGACGGCGTCGGCTATCTCAGCTGGGACCGCGGGTACCTGTATGAAGATGGAGACGTCGAACCGGACGCCATCCTTCTTGGGATAGCCGGCTTCGTCCAAGAGCTTCTCGGCCCCGGCCGGGTCGTAGGGCACAGCCCACTTGGCCTGCCACTGGGGCTGCTTGACCGACACGAAGTGCTCGTACTCAGCCCATCCCAGGCCGTTCAGGACCGTCTTGTTGATCAGCTCGCGGTCGATGGCCATGGACATGGCCCACCGCACCTTGCGAGCCCGCTCCATCTTCTTCTCGTCGCCGACGGACACCAAAGGCACCATCCAGGGCAGGTTCGGGTCATAGGTTACGCCTATCACGGGAAGGGGCTGACCGGTCCGCGGGTCAACCTTTTCCCAGTAGTTGCCAGAGAAGATGAAGCTTGCCTTTACCCCTCCCCCCGCCCCCACAGTCTTGAAACCCTCGTCCAGGGTGGCTTTCAAGTCCTTGAAGACGGTAGGTATGACGTCCGCCTCCCCCGTCCGGAGCATGGCCAGTCGGGTGCTGGCCTCAGGGACCGACACGAACCTGAGGGTGGGGGCCTTGGCCGTCTTGCGCCAGTGGTTGGGCACCGCCTCTAGCACCGCCCGGTTCGCCGCTAGCCACTCGAGGACCTGGTAGGACCCCGTTCCTATGATGTTGTTCCGACTCCATTCTTCTCCGTTCTTGTCATACGCAGCCTTGCTGACCACGCCCCAAGCAAGGCCCGCGGTGTTGGATCGGTTGGCGTTCCACGAGACGTCGTAGGCCGTAAACGGTATCTCCATCTCGTACTTTCCAAGCACCTTGGCTGGGCCGAACTTGGCGCCTAGGTCCCCCGCCTGCGGGTGAATGCTGGTGGGGGTGACCTTGCCGTTAGCGTCGTTGAGGCTCCAGACCACGTCCTCGGCGGTCATCTCCCCATAGCCCTTGTGAAACTGGACGCCCTGCTGCAACTGGATCGTGACTCTACTCATGTCTGGCGCCAACTGGAATGACTTCGCTAGCATGGGTCCGGCTATTACCGAGCCATCCTCTGTCGGCGTGAACAACATCTCGACCGGACCCCAAGCACTCTCCATCCCTCCGGAGCGGTTCAGACCACTTACAGGCCCTATTAGAGCGAAGGCTATCGTCACCGTGCCACGCGGCGACCTGGGCTCCGGCACTCGAACTGCGGCTGCCGTAGGAGTCGGCGTCGCAACCAGTGTGGGTGTCGCCGTGGGCGTTGCCACGGGAGCCTTTGTCGGAGTAGGCGTCGGCAGCGGCGTCTCCCCGGGCCTCGGGGTCGGTGTCGGGGTGGCCGTTGGAGGTACAGGAGTCGCCGTGGGCGTTGCCGTCGGCGCTGGAGTTGGTGTTGGAGTGGCCGCCGGCCCGCACGCTATGGCTAAGATGAGTACCATGGTGAGAACCACGAGGGAGGAACCGATGAGACGACCAGGTAGCCGCTCCACTGAACACCTCCAATATGGAATCCCGCATCGAGGCGTGCCGTTGGCTACGCGCTGGGTGGGGCAACTGGCCTTAGGTCAGCCGTCCGTCTACCTGTCGCAGATGCTACCACCCTCATTCTGGCACTGTCAATGATTCAGATGTACCATACGCATGGTGCCTCAATTGCATCGAGTGTGGGTGGAAGAGCTTTACTGGGGGTCACATTCCGTTGTTTTGTACACCAGTTCATCTTTTGGCGATGCACCATGGGGCCCACTTTGGCCGCCACCCTGTCTACAATACCGACCACTGCATTGAGAACATCATTCTTCACCACGCCCGCCACCACGCCAACCGCTGCTTCGTGGTCTTGGGGACCGTGATGGCCACGGGCTTGGTCCTGTTTTGCACCGATTGGTTATCCTTTTCGTGCAAGGGGCTTCTCAAGACTCGTGGCGTGTCCGTTGTTGGTCATCCCCCAAGCGTGGCCGCCAGGACTGACGTGTTCTCCCCTCAACCCTGTCCTCCCAAGCAAAAGGTCAGTTTCCTTTCATAGCACAGGGAATCTCTCTGTTGATTGAGGGAGCGAGACCGGTGTAGTATGACCGCGAGGGAACCTTTGGGGTGGCTGGCGCGTCTTATCTTGTGAACCCCAACGGTGGGAGGGGAGGCTGGTCTTGTTGACGTCGTACGTCCTGCCGGGGAAGGTGATGGCCGCCGCGATGGCCTCTGCTCTCCTTGCGCTATCTGCCGCCTGCGCTCCCGCTGCTCCCCCGACGCCTACAGCCACGCCGACCTCTATGCCCGCGCCCGCAGCCACTCCTACGCCGACGCCCACGTTGGCTCCTACCCCGACGCCTACTCCCCCTCCTATGCGCGCCGAGGACCTGCGGGTGGTGGAGCAACGTCAGGTCGTGTTCGAAGGGGATGGCGTCCAGGCACTCCTGTGGTGGTCGGAGGACGGAAAGGAGTTCATCATCGCGCGGGAGCGGTCACAGTGGGTGCAGATGGAGCGGGCTCGGGGCCAGTGGGACAAATGCGGAAACGACTACGTCCAGGGGAGCTACGTGTGGCGGGCCCACGCGGACGGCAGTCGCGAGTTCCTCGTAGAGAGCTTCGACTCCCCAAGCGTCTCCCCGGATGGACGTTACCTCCTCTACACGGCGGACCTCACGTGTGAGTTTGAGAACGAGGAGCGGTTTGCGCGTTCCCTTTCGCTCCTGGACCTGCGCACGTTGGAGACGCGCCCGCTTTCCGAGTGGACGGGACGCCAGATCATCTCGCCACCCTGGCTGGCAGGGGGCTCTGCCGCCGTGCTCTTCATGGGCGAGGATGGCATCTGGTCAGTGGCCACGGACGGGACCCTTCAGCGTCAGCTCAACGACCTCTGGGCCTCAGCCCCTAAGGTGATCACGATGACAACGGCGGCGGTATCGCCGGATGGGAGACGGTTGGCGTATTTGGAACGCTCGGTAGCGGATCCCGGCGCTGGCGCGACACTTTGGAGCGCGGACATGGATGGTAGCAACCAGCGCCAACTCGCTAGCGGCGCGGCGCACTACGCCACCGCCTGGTCCCCCGACAGCTCCCGGCTAGCCTACTTATCCTTGGGGGAGAGCAACCTGCACGTCGTCACGTTCACGTCCGAGGGCGTCTCGGAGGCCGCCGCGTTCGAGCTACAGACGGAGCCGCCAGGCGGCCGTTTTGAGGGCCTCCTCTGGTCCCCCAACGGCTCTTTCATCGCTCTGTCGTATCAGAGTGAACAGACGGGCGTAATGCTGCCCTCCACCTCCATCTACGTGCTCAACGCCGACGGCACAGGACTTCGGAAACTCCTCTCGCTGGACTTCCTGGCTCTGAGCCCCAGGTGGAGCAGCGACGGCCGCATACTCTTCGTGATGGTCCCCAAGAGCATCGCGGGCGGAGGAGACCTGTGGGCGCTGGCGCTGGACGACGAGGCCGCGAAGGGGCTTTCTTCGGAGCCCACGAGTCTCTACGTCCGGGCCGACCCCACGCCGGTTGCCCCCAACCTCTACGTCTATCTAGAGCCGGAAAACGTGTCCAGCGAGCTAAGGCTAGAGGCCTCTCCGGTGGCGCTGACGCAGGAGGGCGTGACGCTAGTTCGCAATCGACAGGAGCTGGAGCGGGCGGTAGGGCCGGAAACGCGGGCCGTCCTCTTGAACCGCGAGGGGATGGGGGAGGTGGACCCAGCCTGGTTGCGCGGGCAGTACGAGGCTGGAAGGCTCATCTACGGCGCCTGGGTGAGCGGACAGGAGCTTAAGAACCTGCTTGACGCTCAGGCACCTGTGACGCTCTACAAGTACAGTCCGGGTGGCGAGTTCCTGCGGGGCTACCTGGAGAAGAACCCTGAGGGCAAGCCGACCTATGGGGGCGGCCGGGGCACGCTCAGTACCCCGCGCATAACCCTGTATGAACTGGTCCGGGACCTCTCAATGCACGGGAAGAGCTTGGCGGACCTGATGGATGCCCCCCGCCGTCCGGGTGCGCCGCCCCCGACTCCTACCCCGCTCCCGACGGCTACCCCGGCACCCGAGCATGCAAGTCGGCCAGCAGGCGCGACACCGGAGCCCCGCCCGGACATCGTGCTTTTCACCGACACGGCGGACTCCCTGCCGTTCACGCATGAAGAGGCTGAGCAGGCAGGCTTCCTCGTAGTCCATACGGAGAGCGACCTCGAAACCAGGACGCCGCCCGGTGCGCTTGCGATCATCATCACGAATACGACCAAGGACGCTGTGCATCAGCCCTGGTTGACGGAGCGGCTCTATCAAGGTGTCTATGTAGGGGGCATCGGCATTCCCATGAGTGAACTGGCTGCTATCGCCGGAGCCAACCCTCCAGGTGGGCCCGATGCCCATCCAACCAATCTCTATCTGAGCGTGGTCCATCAGACAGTCTGCGAAGACGGCAGGCGCAGCAGTGGGGCTACGTTGATGCCACTCGGCGACGCGAACAAGCTGGCTTCAGACGTGCGTATGTACTACAGTCTCGCTTGCCCTTAAGGCCGAGGAACCCGCGTTCCGGAGGAGGATGAGATGTGGAAGGGAAAACGACCTGTTTATCAAGCAGTGCAACCAATCCGGCCCCGGAGGGACTGCGGGGCACGTATGCCTTGATACATGCTCAGGCCGGACGCCTCGGCCGCCGACATGATGGGCGAGCTACACTTCATGGTGCCGGCCATCGAAGCGTTGAAGCAGACAGCGGGACAGCGGTAGCCGAGTCTGAGCGTCTTGGGGGTACGAGATGCTGGCAAAGGCTGTAGCGGCGGCGGTGCTGGTTGGGCTCGTGGCGATGACGTTTGCCTGCACATCCACGGCCGCGCCCACACCGACGGCGACCCCTACCGACATGCCTACGCCCACGCCCACCCGGGTGGCTGAGACTCCGACAGTGCAGACACCCATCGCCGCGTCCGGGCCCGACAAGCTCGCCCTCGTGGGCTTGTGGCCTTTCGGCCCTTCCTGGGCGGTGGAGGCCGGAACGGTCGGCGGCACACCCTACGCCTTCCTCGCCTCGGGGGGCGGTGTGTACATCCTCGACGTCTCGTGGCCCGAGGCTCCCAAGCGGGTGAGCGACACAATCCGCAGCAAGAGTGTCGTGGTCGGGCTGGCCCTGTCTGAGAACGTGCTCTACGTGGCCGCGTATGACGGGGGGCTCCTGGTCTATGATGTTTCATCTCCGGCTACGCCACGGCTTCTCTCAACCGTGCCCGCGCTGGGCGGCGTTGGGGACGTCGCGGTACAGGGCCACTACGCCTACCTCGTGGACGAGCATAACTTGGGTAGCTCCCTCCGCATCCTCGACGTGTCCGACCCTTCGCAGCCAAAGCAGGTGGGGGAGTACGTGCACAGATGGCGGGGCTTCCACGTGACGGTACAGGGCGACTGGGCCTACATGGAGGGCGAGGCGCTCGTCACGGTGGACATCTCAGA
>JAUYDU010000205.1 GCA_030691665.1 Chloroflexota bacterium | reverse complement strand
CGTCGAAATGCGTGGATGCCCTTGAACTGGACGCCAGCCGCGTCGAAGGCGCGGCATAGGGCAAGTTTCAGGGCGTTCTTGGTCAACCGGTTCCCATCCAGAGTCGCCAAGAGCCACTGCGAGTCCATTGCACGGAGCCGGAGGTACGACATCACGCTCCGCATGGCAGTCGTCCCCAGAGAGACGGTTCGTTGACTGCCCCCCTTCGCCTCCCGGATGACGATGGTCTGGGCCTCCCAATCAACGTCCTCCACCCTCAACGCGCATAGCTCAGACGCCCGCAAACCGGTGTCGAAGAGGACGAGAAGGATGGCCCGACTTCGGGCGGCATCGATGCCTCGCAACCGCCGGCCTCGCAGCGACTTCAGGACAAGTTGCAGCTCCTCCGGCTTGTAGTAGGGCTGCACGGTCTCCGGGACCTGCGGCGGCTCGATACGCGTCAAGGGGTTCTCCCGGACCTCGCCTTCCTTGAGGAGCCACTTGTAGAAAGCGTGCACGCCCCGATAGCGCGTGTTGACGGTCGCGGGCTTGTTCCCCCGCTCTCGGAGGGCGTTGAACCACTCCCTGAGGTGTTCCGCCGTCGCCTGCGTCAGCGAAGGGAAGCCGCCCTCCCGCAGGAAGGAGGCCAACTGGCGCACCGAGTCGGCGTAGCCCTCGATGGTGCGGGGCGACTTGCCGTCCCCCCGCAGGACGAGGAGCCATTCCTGCAGAAGTAGGGGGTCGCCCTCGCGACCCCCTATTAGATAATTAGGGGGTCTGTGATGCTGGCTACTAATAATTTGACGCACGACAACCGTTCCTTTCCCCTGAGCTTTGCCCAGGTTCTGGATTGGAGCCGTGCGCCTAATTGGCTAGTCTGGAGCGGAAGACGGGATTCGAACCCGCGACCCCCTCCTTGGCAAGGAGGTGCTCTACCGCTGAGCCACTTCCGCTCCCTATACCCTCTTGGTGCCGAGGAGGGGATTTGAACCCCTACGCCCTTACGAGCACCGCCCCCTCAAGACGGCGTGTCTACCTATTCCACCACCTCGGCAGCCTGCTTCCTATATTACATATTTTCCGGGCCTTGACAAGCCCCCGCGGGCTGTCTTCCTCGCCTGCTCTTGGCCAACCCCAGGTGACATCGTCCCCGCCGCCCGTCTACAATGGTGGTGCTCCTCGGCCCACGAGCCGTACGGGCGCAGCATCAGCCAGAGGCTGATCCGCCTCCGGAGGATCCCGCGCCCCTTCTTGTGCAGATATGGACAGAGAGCGCTTTGAAGAGCTGGTTCGCCTGGCGGTGGAGGAGATGCCGCAGCCCTTCCTCCAGCGGCTTGTCAACGTGGACATCGAGGTGAGGGACTGGCCTACGCAGGAGGAGCTGCGGTCGACTCGCGTGCCATCGGGAGTAACCCTCTTGGGCCTCTACGTCGGCGTCCCCCACACCCGGCGGAGCCACGGCTACAACCTGGCCCTGCCTGATCGCATATTCATCTACCAGGGCCCCATCGAGAGGCTGTGCCGCAGTGAGGACGAAGTGAGGGATAGGGTTCGGCAGGTCATCCAGCACGAGATTGCCCATCATTTCGGCCTGACGGACGCCGACCTGCGCGATGCGGGTGTGTACTAGGCCCTTCGACAGGCCTGCCTGCCGGCAGGCAGGCTCAGGACGGTCCCCGCCTGCGGGGGGGCAGGGCAGCTTCGGCTCTCTACAGTCGTCCCAGGGTCTTAAGGAGCCGATCCAGAGCGACGCCCCGCACCTTGGCCAACAGTGTGTCCACGCTCTTTAGTTCTTCGTCGGTCAGAACGGACGACAGCTCCTCAGCCAGCCGATTTGCCGTCGGCGTGGCCTCCGCCAGCTTGCGCTCCCCCTTCTCGGTAATGCGCACCCACGTCTTGCGGCGGTCGCTCCGGTCGAAGTGCCTCTCCACCAGCTCCTGGGTCTCTAGCCTGTCCACCAGCCCGGTTATCGTCTGGCTGGCCTTGACCATCGCCCGTCCTATCTCACCGGTGGTGAGGATCCCGCCCCCGGACTTCAGGGCCCCCAGCAAGTGGAGCTGGGGAAGGGAAAGGTTGTGGGGTAGGAGGGTCAACTCGGTGAGCTTGAAGACCGCGTTGTAGGCCTGGTACAGCACCAGCCATTCAGCCACGCCTCTGGCGGCCTCCGATCCGTCTTGCCCCTTCTTTACTTGCTGTCGTGTCGTCACGGGACTTTTCCTCCTCCTCCGTCTACGATGCCCCGACCGGTCGGGGCATCCGCTATACGCCAAGTCGCCCTGTTCTGCGCGGCTGGCGAAATTTCCTCGCCCAACCGCGCTGGTGGCTCAACCTATTTGGATAACTCTGACGTATTCTATCCTGTCACAGCCGCTCTTTACCGTCAAGGGTCAGTCCTAGAAAAAGGGGCGGCGTGCTCGGGGCAGGGATAAGTGTCGGCGTGCGGCCAACCCAATCACTCCTGCCGGCCCCGTATCTCCAACGTCCCGCCCGTCGGGTGGATACGGGCAAGGCGAGGCGACGCCCCGAGATTACGAACCCATCGCCCTAGCGGGCGACCTGAGCCTCCACCGCATTCCCGGTCGCGTCGCCCTGAGGATATAGACGCCTGACCTGGCCAATCCGCTACATATGGCCAGAATGGGCGCAGCATCAGCCAGAGGCTGATCCGCCTCCGGAGGATGCTGCGCTCCTGGCTGCCTGCCGTCAGGCAGGCTTGGCCTGGGTGGCTGCGTCCGCTTCCTTTTCAGGCCGCTTCAGTTCGACCACCGGGCGGTAGCTCACCACGACCCCTATCGGCGCAGTGCTGAACACAGTCAGTCGCCCTTCGTCGACGCCACCCTCCAGGAGAGCTTGCACAAACCGCCCAGCGGCCTGAACGTCCTCGAAAAGATGGGCCTCCCCCCAGTCGTCGGTGCCCTCGTGCAGAGCCACGACGATCACATTGCCCCGCGCCTTCGCCTTTGTTCCCTCGGAAGTTTGCCTCACGGCTGGCGTGGTGCCACGTTCTTGGCCCACCCTCTCTCGGGCCCACTCCAGCATCTGGGCGGTCAGGCCATCCGCATCGGAGACATCTTTGGAGTCATGATCCCTGCGCAGGTCCACTCTCCCTCACCCCCGTCGACCCTGCCTGCCGGCAGGCAGGCGACTACCATGATCCTTGACTTCCCCAGTAGTAAGACGCGCTGGGCTCGGGTTATGTTAACAAATCAGGCCGCGTTCGGGTGGGGGAAATTCGCCGGCAGCGTCGGGTGGAAGGAACGCCGGTCGAATCTGGCAGGGGTGGAGGGATTCGCACCCCCGACCTGCGGTTTTGGAGACCGCTGCTCTACCCGGACTGAGCTACACCCCTGCTTGCCCTGAGCCTGCCTGCCGGCAGGCAGGCCTGTCGAAGGGCCGCCACCAGCGCTTGTGCTGAGGAACGAAGCAATGGTATTGTAGCTAGCCCGCCATCCGCTGGTCAAGCTATATCCTGAGCCAGTCAAATCATGCTCTTGGGTGGGCAGAACCACCCCCGGATCGTCGTTGACTACATAGTGCGACAGTGCTGCCTGCTCTCTCCAGGCAGACCTGAAGGTCTGCAGCTACGGAGTAAGGGCCAGGCAGGGTCGTAGCTGCAGGGCTTCAGCCCTGCCTTGTGGCGGATTATTCTGTTCATGACCACAAGGGTGTGCCATCAATCCGTATCGATGCCGCCCCGTTCACGGGGCGGTCGGGTATCACCGTCTCTTTTTGCTTCCCCGAAAGCATGAACGAATGGAAGGGCGCTTGCCCTCACCGGCCCCGTAGTACCGATAGCGCCACGTTGGGGTAGTTGCTGACGATGCCGTCCACGCCCGCCCCGGCCAGACGCCGTACGTCCGCAGGCCGATCGACTGTCCAGGCGTAGACCCACAGGGCCTTGCGGTGGGCCAGGCGCACCAGATCCTCGCCCAGGCTCTGGTAGTACACGCCCAACCCCTGAGCCCCCAGACTGAGGGCCTCGTGAATGACGGAGCCGTTCAGCGGGCCCGTCAGCAGGCCGCAGGGCAAGTGCGGCTCCAGGCTCCGCATCCGCGCCACCACCTCCGGCCAGAAGGACCAGGCCATCGCCCAGTCGATCGCTCCCACCCTCCGCACCACCTCCAGGACGGCACTCTCGATGTCCTGCTGCTTGATCTCGATCACCAGGAGAGCCTTCCCCAGCGTGAGCTGAAGCGCCTCCTCCAGGGTGGGCACCCTCTCGCCCTGGAAGGCATCACTCAGCCACTT
>JAUYDU010000080.1 GCA_030691665.1 Chloroflexota bacterium | reverse complement strand
GTACCAGGGGGCGGCCACCGGCATCGGCGGCATCGTGCGCGACATCTTCGCCATGGGGGCGCGGCCCATCGCCTTGCTGGACTCCCTGCGCTTCGGTTTGCTCAGCGAGCAACGGAACCGCTATCTGTTCACGGGTGTGGTGGCGGGCATCGCCGGCTACGGCAACTGCCTGGGCATCCCTACCGTGGGCGGCGAGGTCTATTTTGAGGAGGCCTACTCCCACAACCCGCTGGTGAACGTGATGTGCGTGGGCGTGGCCCCTAAGGGGCGGCTGGCGAGCGCCCGCGCCACCGGTGCGGGCAATCTGCTGATGCTGGTAGGGGCCGCCACCGGCCGCGACGGCCTGCACGGCGCCTCCGGCCTGGCCTCGCGCACCGACCCCCACGCCCGCTACGACGAGCTGCGGCCGGCGGTGCAGATCGGCGACCCCTTCTTGGAGAAGATGCTGATGGAAGCCTGCTTGGACCTGGCCCACAACCACTCGGAGTGGATCGTCGGCATCCAGGACCTGGGGGCGGCCGGACTGACAGCGGCTTCGCTGGAGTCGGCGGCCAGGGGCGGCAGCGGCATCGAGATCGACGTGGCGAAGGTGCCCCGGCGGGAGGAGGGGATGAGCCCGTACGAGGTGATGCTGGGCGAGTCGCAGGAGCGCATGCTGATCATCGTGCGGAAGGGGTGCGAGGAGAAGGTGCAGGCCCTGTTCGAGCGCTGGGAGGTGCCGTGGGCGATCATCGGGACAGTGACGGCCGACGGCCTGGCCCGCATCCGCGAGGGCGAGCGGGAGATGGCCTGCCTGCCGGTGGAGCTGCTCACCGAGGCGCCCCAATACACCCGCCAGGGCGTGCCGCCCGCCGCGCTCGAGGAGCTGCGGGCGTTCCCTCTCGATTCCCTGCCCGACGTGACGAACGCCAACGCGGCCCTCCTGCGGCTGCTGGCCTCGCCCACCATCGCCGCCAAGGGTTGGGTCTGTCGCCAGTATGACCACCACGTCCTGACCAACACCGTGGTCGGGCCGGGCGGCGACGCCGCGGTGATGCGGGTCAAGGGCACCAGTAAGGGCATCGCCCTGTGCACCGACGGCAACGGCCGCTACTGCTACCTTGACCCCTACGCCGGCGGAGCGATCGCTGTGGCCGAGGCGGCCCGCAACGTGGTCTGCGTGGGCGCTACCCCCGTCGCCATCACCGACTGCCTGAACTTCGGCAACCCCGAGCGGCCCGATGTCTACTGGCAGATGCAAGAGGTCATCGGCGGGATGGCCGCGGCCTGCGAGAGGCTGGGCATTCCCGTGATCTCCGGCAACGTCAGCCTGTACAACGAGACGGGTGGGGAGGCGGTCTACCCCACGCCGGTGATCGGCATGCTGGGGCTGTTGGAGGACGTGTCGCGCCGCTGCCCGATGGGGTTCGTCCAGGAGGGGCAGGAGGTCTTTCTCCTGGGCGGCAGCCTTCAGGCCGATGTGCCGACCCTGGCCGGCAGCGAGTACCTGAAAGAGATACATGGCCTGGTGGCCGGGCGGCCCCACATCGACCTGAATCTGGAGATGCGGGTGCAGCGAGCGGCCCTGGCTGCTATCGGCGGGGGCCTGGCGACGGCCTGCCACGACTGCGCCGAGGGCGGGCTGGCGGTGGCCCTGGCGGAGATGGGCATGGCCGGCGGCGTGGGCCTGGACGCCTCTGGCCTGGAGATGCGCGGTCGCCTGGATGCCGTCCTATTCGGGGAAGGGCAGTCGCGCATCGTGGTGGCGGTGGCGGCTGGGACCGGGCGCCGTCTGGAGGAGCTGGCGGCGGAGCACGACGTGCCCCTCGCCTACATCGGCCGGGTGGGCGGACAGCGCCTGATCCTGGGCCGCCACATCGATCTGCCGCTGCGGGAGATGGCCGACGCCTACGAGGGGGGCCTGGAAAGGGGCCTGGGCTGATCCTGTCAACGGATGGCGAACGGACAAACGGATGAGGAGGTAATCTTCATCCGTTTCAGTATCTGTTGTGGGCTTGACATCAGCAGCGCACATAGTACACTGGTGAGAGAACGCATGTTCGTATGTGGAATGGTGGAAAAGAAAGGATAACTTGGGGGGAAAACCCTGTTGCACCGCCGTCCAGCGTCGGCGCATGATCGCTGGCAAGAGGCGGCGTCCCTGCCTGTGGGCAGGTAGGCATCCTGCCGGGGAGGAGTGTGAAGTGAAGGTCGTATTTCTGGAGGAGGTGGCGGGTTCGGGCCGCGTGGGGGAGGTGAAGAACGTGGCCAATGGCTACGCTCGCAACTACCTGTTGCCCCGCAAGCTGGCCATGCCCGCCACCGACCACAACGTTCGCCTGGCTCAGGCCAGGGCCGACGCGGAAGCCAGGCGGCAGGCCAAGACGGACGCCGAGGCCGAGGTGCTGGTGGAGAAGCTGGTCGGCAAGAGGATCACCATCACCGTGAAGGCGGGGCCGCAGGGGCGGCTGTATGGCTCGGTGACGGGTCGGGATATCGCCGAGGAGGCGGAGAAGCTGCTGGGGCAGCCCGTAGAGCAGCGGCAGATCGAGCTGGAGGAGCCGATCCGCGAGGTTGGCGAGTTCGAGGTGGCGCTCAGGCTG
>JAUYDU010000076.1 GCA_030691665.1 Chloroflexota bacterium | reverse complement strand
CTACCCCGAGGCGATCACCGGCGGCCTCCGCCGCACCACCGACGCCATGCGCGGCATCCTGGAGCGCACCCGCGGCGACCTCACCATGGCCCTCGTCCAGCGCGACCTCCAGCGCCGCCTCGAAGAGTTCCAGGGCCGCCTGCCGCCCCCCCAATCGTAGCTGCAGGGCCTCTCCGCCATCCGCAGAGGCGGAGTCCGCAAGGCGGACAGCTCTGCCCGCCGGGGGCCTCAGTGATGTAGCGGAGGCCTTCAGGCCTCCATCGTATAGAGTGGAAGCCTAAAGGCTTCCGCTACCTCGTGCTGTGTCGGGCTTGAGCCCCTATTTCCTCGAATAGCCCTTAGCCCTGCCTGCCGGGGCCCCCTAGGTCGTAGCTGCAGGGCTTCAGCCCTGCCCGCTGCTCCGCGGGCGCGTAGCCTGCCCCCTGACTCCTCAAACCGAGTACAGCCGCTTCGCTTCCTTCCGTAGCTCCCCCCGCAGGTCCGGGTGGGCCACGCTGATGAGCTCCCCGATGCGCTCCTTTACGCTCTTGCCCTTGTGGGTGGCGATGCCGTACTCCGTGACCACATAGTCTACGTAGGTACGCGGCACCGTCACCACCGTCGCCTCCGGCAGGGCGGGCACGATGCGGGAGAGGCGCTGGCCGTTCACTATGCTGGTGGACGGCATCACGGAGACGGAGCGTCCCCCCGGCGAGTAGCAGGCGGCAATGCAGAAGACGGTCTGCCCGCCCACTCCGCTCCACACTCGCGGGCCGATGTATTCGGCGGTGACCTGACCAGTCAGATCCACCAGGAGGGCGTTGTTGATGGCCACGAAGTTCTCCTCCCGCATCAGGAGGGTCAGGTCATCGGTGTGGCCGAAGTCGTACAGCTCGAAGACCGGGTTGCCGTCGATGAGGGCCAACTCCTCTTCGGGCAGGGCGACGAAGACGCTGCCCACTACCTTCCCCGGGTGTAGCTTCTTGTATCGGCCGGTGACCACCCCCTCCCGCACCAGCTCCGTCACCCCGCCGGGGATCATCTCCGTCTGGATGCCCAGGTCGTGCTTGTCGTGCAGGTAGACGGCCATGGCCGCCGACACAGTGCCGATGCCGATCTGGAGAGTATCGCGGTCGTGGACAAGCTCGCTGGCCACCAGGGTGCAGATGACCTCGGTGACCGCGATCTCCTCCTCAGTTCGCGGCGGCAGGGTCACCGTGCCTGTGGGCCGGGTGGCCTCGCACAGGCGGTCTATCTCCGAGATGTGAACAAAGTTCTCCCCGCCCGTGCGGATGAAGTTCTCGTGCACCTCGGCGATCACCGTCTTGGCCTGGCGACAATAGGTTCCCGACATCCACACGCCGGGCCCGAAGCTGCAATAGCCCAGCCTGTCGGGGGGCGAAACCGGCACCAGGTAGAAGTCAGGCTCGGCCACAAAGCCGTCGGGGATGATATGGGCATGCCAGTGGCCCACCGGCGTGTAGGAGATGAGGCCGGCGTTGATGAGGTCGCGGTTCACCGGCGAGGCGAATAGGTCGTGCAGGTGGAACGCCCCGTCGGCCCCGAACTGGTGCCAGGGGAACAGGCTCACCGGGTGATCGATGCGCACGCCCGCCAGCTCTTCTCGCCGCTGGACGAGTGCGCCGCAGAGGGTGTAGGGGGTGCAGGCGAAAGGAGCCACCGTCACATTGTCGCCGGACTTGATCGTCGCCACCGCCTCCTCGGGTGACATCAGCTTGTCCTTGCACTGCTCGCGCCAGTTCATGCCTAGCCTCCTTGCGTCACGCTACGGACGTAGGGGCGTAGCATGCTACGCCCCTACACCGTCTACCAATGCCGATTCGGGTTGTTCCAGTACTGGTTGCTGGGATCATCAGCGCCCTCAATCAGACCTGTCAAGTAGTCGATCTGCCACCCTGCGCCCCCGATCTCCTCCAGGGCCACCCTCTGCTTCTCCAGGGCCATTACCTCCGCTTCCTTTCCTGAATGCGGCAATCCTGTCCAGTACTCCTGGCTGTGGGTGGCGTCGTGCACAATCGTCGAGGCATACCAGTTGAGCCCGTCCCTAGCTCGACTTGGCTCCGAGTACGGGAAAGCCGTCACCTTCCCCACAGAGTAAGTCTTGTCGACCACGCGCATGCCCGAACCAGCCTCCACGCTCCTGATCGTCTCAATGTGCGTCTGCACATCCTGGTAGTGCGTGGCTGCCTCCTCCTTGAGCAGACTCAGAGCCGACTCGGTCTGAGTCACGAACTCGTCTGCCCCTATGATGCATATGCCCTCGAAGTCGGCGTCGCACTCCGCCAGCGCGGCCCCAGGCGTGGGCGACGGCGCTAGCGTGGGCGACGGCTCTGCTGTGGGCGAGGGGGCCAGTGTGGCCGATGCTGTGGGCGTGGGCGACGGCGCTAGTGTGGCCGGGGGCTCCGGTGTGGTGGGTGATGGCGCTAGTGTGGCCAGGGGCTCCGTTGTGGGCGCCGGCGCCAGTGTGGGCGATGCGGCGGGCGTGACCCGCGGCCCGGCCGTCGCCGTCTCGATTTGCGTTAGCGAAGGCCTACCGCCCTGGCCATCGCCCCCTGTGCAGCCCAGGCCCGCGGTCAGGCCAAAGCCCAGCAGAACGATGCCCAGCAAGACGCCTATGCCGGCGGCAACCGCTTTCTTCATCTCACGACCTGGCCCATCGCCTGCCCAGGGAGCCTCGTGCCCTCATGATGCCCCATATTCTAGCGCACACCCCCTGCTCCTGGCGACACTGCCCGCGCTTGCGGTGGTAGGGTGTCGTTAATGAAGTCTATGCCTTCCCAGGTGGCCTGATACCATAGAGAAAGGATTGGCGCGGGACGTGAGCTACCGCGCCAATCCTTGTTTCATGAGGCCCGTCCCCGGTGGCTAACGATCCCCGCCCCGAGCAAGCCGGCCATCGGAGATGGGCGGGTACAAACCAGCCCTCCGGGACCGGCTGAGGGGATATCAGGGTATCGAGGACTTGATGCCTCCTCCCCGCCTAGCTGTCATCATC
>JAUYDU010000060.1 GCA_030691665.1 Chloroflexota bacterium | reverse complement strand
CGCCGCTACTGGGACGGCGTATTCGGGCGCTGGCTCGTCGGGGGAGGCCAGGTAGCCCGTCTCCTGGAAGGCTGCCACCTCTACCTGCGGCAGAGGCTCCTTGCCGGCGTATTCGCGGGCGGTGAGACCCTCCAGGACGGCATCGGCGATGCGGCCGGCTATGAGCTTGATGGCTCGGATGGCGTCGTCGTTGGAGGGGATGGGGTAGTCGATCTCATCGGGGTTGCAGTTGGTGTCGACCATGGCGACGATGGGTACGTCCATGCGGATGGCCTCGG
This sequence comes from Chloroflexota bacterium, assembly GCA_030691665.1. Lineage (GTDB taxonomy): Bacteria > Chloroflexota > Dehalococcoidia > SM23-28-2 > SM23-28-2 > JAUYDU01. Next base: position 3,945 of record JAUYDU010000060.1, on the reverse strand, counting down.
TCACAGCGATCCGCTCTTTGGAGGGGTCGACTACAAACAGCGCACTCGGCAGCCGGGTCAGTTCCTTGATGCCGATGAGGTGGCGGTTGAGGCGGGTTATCTCTTCCTCGACCCTGAGGGCCTCCTTCTTGGTCAGGCGCTCGAACTCGCCTCGCTCGCGGGCATCCTCCAGCCGGACGAGGTGGTCGATGCGGGCCTGGATGGTGGCGAAGTTGGTGAGGGTGCCTCCCAGCCAGCGGCTGCTGACGTAGGGCATGGAGCAGCGCTTGGCCTCCGTCTCGATGGTCTCCTGGGCCTGCTTCTTGGTGCCGACGAAGAGGATGGTGTCTCCCTGGGCCACCAGGTCGCGCACGAAGTCGCAGGCGTCGTCGAGGCGCTGCACCGTCTGCTGGAGGTCGATGATGTGGATGCCGTTGCGCTCGATGAAGATGAAGACCCGCATCTTGGGGTTCCAGCGACGGGTCTGGTGGCCGAAGTGAACTCCGGCCTCCAGCAGCGACTTCATGGAGACAGCGGTGGTCAAGAGCTTTGGTCCTCCTTGGCGGATGTTCTTTTCGGGCAGGTGTTCGGCCAAGAGTATAGCATAGGGCTAGGGGGCGGGCAACGGCGGGTATCTGATGGCTCGTTCGCCGTCGGTGGGTTAGGTCTCGACCCCCGCCTGAAGGCGGGGGCATCGATATGGTCTCAGCATGCCGCCCCGTTCACGGGGCGGTGTTGGAGAACAAACCCACCAGGCGTGAACCAAACACGGTGTCTGGGATTTCTTGCCGTAAGCGCCCCGCTCCTGTAACATTCTTAGCCAGAACACACCGCGCTCAGGAGGTTTGCTTTGCCCATCTACGGGTACCGCTGTGGTCAGTGCCAGCATCAGTACGAGAAGAAGGAGGGGTTCGACGCCCCGGCGGAGCAGGCATGCCCAGAGTGTGGCGGGCAGGCGCGACGGCTTCTGTATGCCCCAGGGATAGTCTTCAAGGGGCCGGGCTTCTACAGCACCGATAACCGCAAGGACGGCGGCGGGGAGTGGGCTGAGAAGGAGGCGAAGGAAGAGAAGCCGTCGCTGGAGGGGACCACGGAGGTCTCTGGCAAGACGTAGGGCGGTCCGCCAGGGGCGGACTCCGCAAGGCGGAGCGGTGCGAGCGGTCATCCAGCGGGTCAGCCATGCCTCGGTTACGGTGGGCGAGGAGCGGCTGGCTCAGATAGAGCGGGGGCTGGTGGTGCTCCTGGGGGTGGCTGCGGGGGACACCGCTGAAGAGGCTCGCAAGCTAGCGAAGAAGACGGCCGAGCTGCGCATCTTCTCCGATGCGGCCGGCCGTTTCGATTTGTCTCTGCTGGACGTGGGCGGCCAGGCCCTGGTGGTCAGCCAGTTCACCCTTCTGGCTGCCACCCGCAAGGGGAGGCGGCCCAGCTTCCCCGAGGCGGCGCCGCCGGAGGAGGCGGAGCCGCTGGTGGAGGCCTTCGCTGCTGCCCTGCGAGAGATGGGCGTAGAGGTGCAGAGCGGGCGCTTCGGCGCGCACATGCTGGTGGAGATCCACAACGAGGGGCCGGTGACGATCATCCTCGACAGCAAGGAGCTAGATCGTCCCCGCAGAGGCTGATCTGGTTCGCTTCGCTCACTACAAGTCTGGTTCAGATACGTGCCGCCCCCTTATGGCCATTGACAATGGTAATTGCTCTCTGCGGGTTAAAACCCGCAGCTTCGATCCAAGCTGCGGATTTCAATCCGCAGGGGTGTTTTGCTTAGTGAATGACCATCGGGGTGTGGTGTTGCCCCCCCAAGAGCATGAGTTGGCGAGACGCTACCCCTGCCATCCCACTCGTTTGCCCCCATCCTTGCCGCCGCCTACAATGAGGGTGGTGGCGGCACGAAAACGATCCCTCCGGCGCATCCTCTCCCGCGGCCAGATACGGCGGCGCGTCCGCGAGCTGGCGGCCCAGATTCGGGCCGACTACGGCGGGGGCCAGCCGCCCGTCCTCGTGGGCACCCTCAAGGGGGCCTTCGTCTTCCTGGCCGACCTGGTGCGTCAGGTTGGCCTGCCGCTGGAGGTGGACTTTATAATGGTATCGAGCTATGGCATGGGGAGGACCAGCAAGGGCCAGATCACCGTCCTCAAGGACGTGACCACCGACGTCGCCGGCCGCCACGTCCTCCTGGTGGACGATATCATCGACAGCGGCCTCACCCTCCAGTTCCTGCGCGACCACCTGCTGAGCCGTGGCGCGGCCAGCCTGCGCGTCTGTGCTCTCCTGGCCCGCGAGAGGGTACTAGCAGAAGGCGTCGCCATTGACTACCTGGGCTTTCCCGTGCCAGAGGGCTTCGTGGTAGGCTACGGCATCGACTACGCCGAGCAGTATCGCCACCTCCCCGACGTGTATGTCCTGGAAGGGGAGCGCTAGGGTGGCCCCTCGTCTGAGCTCAGGACAGGCCCCTTCGACATCCGCCCGAGGCGGATCCGCCTATGGCGGAGGCTCAGGACAGGCCCCTTCGACAGGCTCAGGACAGGCTCTGGAAGAGCTCATCGCCGTCGCCCGCGGGGACGCTCCTGGCGACCTGTTGCTGGCCAACGGTCGCATCGTCAACGTCTTCACGTCGGAGGTCGAGGAGGGCGACGTCGTCGTGTGCGGCGGCCGGATCGCCGGCGTGGGCCGGGGCTACCGGGCGCGCGAGGTGGTGAATCTGAAGGGCGCCTACCTGCTGCCCGGCTTCATCAACGGCCACACCCACATCGAGAGCTCTCTGCTCAGCATCGGCCAGTACGCTCGGGCGGTCGTGGCCCGAGGTACCACCGCTGTCGTCACCGATCTGCACGAGCTGGCCAACGTGGCCGGCCTGTGGGCCCTGCGGCGATTCATGCGAGATGCCGCTCGCTTGCCCCTGGACGTCTACCTGATGGTGCCGTCGTGCGTGCCTGCGACCGCGCTGGAGACGGCCGGGGCCTCGCTGGAGCCCAAGGACATCGCCCGCGCCCTGCGCTGGCCGAACACGCTGGGCCTGGGCGAGCTGATGAACTTCCCCGGCGTCCTGGCCGGCGACCCCCACTGCCTGGGCAAGGTCGCTGCTGCGAAGGGCAGGCTCATCGACGGCCACGCGCCGGGCCTGATGGGCCAGGGCCTGAACGCCTACCTGGCGGCGGGTCCCCGCTCCGACCACGAATCGACCCACCTGGAGGAGGGGCGCGACAAGCTGCGGCGGGGCATGCACCTGATGATCCGCGAGGGCACCAGCGAGAAGAACCTGGAGGAGCTGCTGCCCCTGGTGACCGACGACACCTACCCCCGCTGCCTGCTGGTGGTGGACGACCGCTCCTGCCGCGACCTCCTCCACGACGGCGACATCGACGCCATCGTGCGCAAGGCGATCCGGCTGGGGCTGAATCCCGTGCGGGCCATCCAGCTCACCACCATCAACCCCGCCACCTACTTCGGCCTGAGGGACCGGGGGGCCATCGCGCCGGGATATGCGGCCAACCTTGTCGTGGCCGACGACCTGTCGGATTTGCACGCGCGCCAGGTGTACTACGGCGGGCGGCTGGTGGCCAGCGACGGCCGGGCCATCTTCTCGGCCGCCCCGCTCGTCTCCCGGCGGCTCACCCGCACCTTCCACATCAAGGCCTTCGGAGAGGAGGCCTTCGCCCTGAGTACTACCGACCGCTCCGCCAGAGGCGGAGTCCGCATGGCGGACAAAGCGGACCGCCTGCCGGTCATCGAGATCGTCCCTGGTCAGATCATCACCAGGAAAGTGGTGGAGGAGGTGAAGGTGGAAGACGGGCGGGTGGTGGCCGATACCCAGCGCGATATCCTCAAGCTGGCGGTCGTAGAGCGTCACCAGGGCACGGGGAACATCGGCCTGGGGCTGGTGACCGGCTTCGGCCTGAGGCGGGGCGCCCTGGCCTCCTCCTTCGCCCACGATTCGCACAACGTGGTGGTGGTGGGCACGAACGACCGCGA
>JAUYDU010000014.1 GCA_030691665.1 Chloroflexota bacterium | reverse complement strand
CCGGAACCAGCACGAACGCAGGCACGATGGCGACTCCGACACCCAGGTTGACGTATTTCTTCATCATCTCATAGCTCCTCATTTCCACCGCGATTTCGAATTTGAAGTCCCACTTGCGAAATGCCGATTCTATGACCAGCCGAGGATACATCCCTTCAGGCTGCATTATCAGAGGCCAAGGGCATAGCTGCGACAGTGAACGAAGAGGCATTCCAAGCAGAGGGTGTCCCAACGGCGTCAAGAGTATGCGGTCCCATTTGAAGAGTTCCCTGAAAGCGAGAGTTGGCCGGGCCTTGTGGATGGCCGTAAACCCGATGTCGATTTCCCCACACTCCACTCTGTCCAAGACATAGTCCACCTCGCCGAGCTCGATTCGGATACGGGCGTTCGGATGCAATGCTCTGTAGGCACCTACTACCTCCGGCAGGAAGTGCTGCGCCATGGAATTGGTGGCAGCAATCCTAATGGGGGGGTTGTTTTCGGCTCTACGAGCACTTTCGCGCAGGGCGTCCAACTCTGCGAGGAAGGGCTCCACGGACTCCAGCAGCTTCACACCCAACGGCGTGAGCTGTACGGGACGTGTCTGTCTATCGAATAGTGGCCCGCCTAGCTCCTTTTCAAGTTTCGCCGCATGGTTCGACACAGTTGACTGGGAGACCCGAAGGGACGTGGCCGCTCTTGAGAAACTAAGTGACTTGGCTACGTGCAGGAAACTCCTCATCGCTCGGACATCCATTGGACGGCTCCTCAGAAGTCATATCGCACATTCGCATAAGATATTGGCAATATATCATAATCCTTGACATATGTGGGGCGTCCACCTAGAATTCGACCAGCTTCGCTGAAACCCCAGTTAGAGCCTGGGGTGACCGAGAGCGAAGGTGAGAAGTCGATCGTGCGAGTGCGGTCTGAGTCGGTAGATCCGGTAGGCTGCTCCTATCATCATCAAAAGGAGGAGACGAGATGAGTAGAGCCTGGAAGTGGAGAGCACTGATCGCCGTGGCGGTCATCGCGCTGCTGGTGGCGGTAGCCTGCGGGCCGGCGGCCACGCCGACGCCGACCACAGCGCCGACCATGGCGGCCACGCCGACGCCGACCACAGCGCCGACCGTGGCGGCCACGCCGACGCCGACCCCCACACCCACGTCCACCCCTACGTTAAGGCCAGGCGAGACTCCTCTGCCCACGCCCACACCTACTCCGACGGCGACGCCAAAGCCAACGGCCACTCCAGTGCCTGTTCCTACGGCTACCCGGACCCCCACGGCTGCCGCCACACCCACGCCTACGCCGACCAAGGCGCCTGTGAAGCCAGCTGGCACACTCATCATCGCGCTGGATAGGAACAACATCCCGGTCGGCACGCCGGAGTTCTGCCCGCCCGGGTGCGAAACCGTCAAGTACAACTCCAGCGTCTGGGAGATGCTCCTCCGCAACGACATCAGTGGCAAGCTGGTAGGGCACTTGGCCGAGTCCTGGGAAATGACGCCCGACAGCAAGGCCTGGATCTTCCATCTGCGCAAGGGCGTCCAGTTTCACGACGGCTGGGGTGAGGTAACCGCCGATGACGTCGCCTTCACGCAGAACACCATCAACAACGCCGTCAACAAGAAGAGCATCCACGACAACGCTGGTGACGCCGCCGCCCACTACGGCCTCACAGAGGCGCAGGACAAGTACACCGTGAAGGTGAACATAACCTTCCCCGATGTGCGCCAGCCCGGCCACCTGTTCTCCAGCCAGATGACCAAGGGGGTGGGGATCAGCTCCAAGGCCGTGTACGACAAGTACGGCCCCGAGGGGATGCGCGACAAGTTCATCGGTACCGGGCCGTACAAGGTGAAGGAGTGGGTACGCGACTCCCACATGCTCATAGAGGCCGTCGAAGGCCATTGGTATAAAACGCCCAGCATCAAGACCGTCCGCATGGTGTCGGTGCCCGAGGGTGCGTCGCGCCGCGCGATGTTCGAGACCGGCCAGGCCCTCATGGCCCGCCTGGACAAGAAGGACATCACTGACCTGAAGACCAAGATGAACATCGACTTCCATCAGCACTCCGGCAACCTGCAGGGCATCACCCCCGGCGGCAATTACCTGGAGAAGACCAGCATCCGCACGGGCCAGCCGGTAGCCAACCCCGGCTTCGACCCCAGCGTCCCGTGGATCGGCGACCCCGACGCCGAGGGCTGCGACCGCGAGGACATGCTGATGAATCCCACCCCGAAGAAGCCTGTTTGCGCGTCCATGGAGAAGGCCCGCAAGGTGCGCCTGGCGATGGCCATGTGCATCGACCGCCCGGGCGTGGTGGATGCGCTCTTCAAAGGGACAGAGAGCGTCGCCTATGCGGTCCCGTTCCAGCAAGAGTACGTGAAAGCTGAGCAGAAGCTGCCCTTCGACTGCGCCAAGGCGAGGCAGTTCATGACGGAGGCAGGGTATCCCAGCGGCTTTTCGGCCACCATGTATGTTGGCACCGAGCCCGACCTCCAGAGACTGGGTGAGTTGGTCGGCGGCACCTGGCTCAAGGAGTTGAGCATCAACCTCACCTTCGACCGCCGCGATCGCACGGTGGTCCGCCCCAAGTGGATGGACCGCTCCTGGAACCAGTTGATCATGGGCCTGCGAGCCTTCGACGAGCCCGTTGACTGGCCGGGCACCATCCGCGAGGACAGCACCTGGTACCTTGGCGGCACCATGTCCCAGGGGTCCATCCCCTTCTCTGCGAAGGTGTACGGAGAGACCCTGAAAGAGCCGGACCGGGCGAAGCGTATTGCGCTGAACCAGCAGCTCTGGGATCACTACAACTACTGGCAGTGGCAGATCCCCATCACCACCGACTACACGCGCGACGTGTTCAACGCCGATAGGCTCACGTGGGACGCGCAGAGCTTCGTCATAAAGGCCGACTACAATCCGTACCCGCTGGAGGACGTGGCCTTCAAGAAGTAGCGTAGCCCACTGATGCACGACGACGTCCCGGCTGCTCCCCCGCAAGGGGAGCAGCCGGGATCCGGTAAAACCTGCCGAGGTGAATCAGTCCATGGCGCGCTACATCTTGAGAAGGCTGTTCCTGGGGGTTTTTGCTGTGCTGGGTGCCACCATCGTCGTCTTCACCCTCTCCAGGATAGGGGGCGACCCGCGCTACCTCTACGTCTCCGATGCCAGCTACGGGGTAGATAAGGAAGTGTGGGAGGCGTGGGGTGAGAAGCTGGGGCTGGACAGGCCCCTGGTGGTGCAGTACGGGATGTGGATCGGCAGGGCGATGCGGGGAGACCTGGGGAATAGCACGGCTGCCCAGCGCCCGGTCATCGGCGTGCTCAAGGAGAAGTCCGCCGCCACCCTCCAGATCGCCGTGGCGTCGTGGGTCCTCAGTTTCCTCGTCGGGATACCCCTTGGCGTCCTCTCGGCCCTGACCAGGGGGAGGGCGGTGGACTATGCGGCACGCATCTTCGCCCTGCTGGGGCAGTCGGCGCCCACCTTCTGGCTGGGCATAATCGGAATCCTCATCTTCTCCGTCCAGTTCGGGTGGCTCCCCGCCGGAACGCGAGGCGAGGGGATCGCTATCAGCAACATGGTGCTGCCAGTCTTCGTGTTGGGGCTGCACCCTATGGCCAGCTACCTGCGCCTCACCCGCTCCTCCATGCTGGAGATACTGGACTCGGAATACATCAAGTTCGCGCGGGCCAAGGGCGTGCGGGAGTGGCTTGTGATATGGAAGCATGGGTTCAAGAACGCCTTCCTCGTGCCCCTCACCTTCTCCGGCATGCTCCTGGTCCACTTCCTGACCGGCACCGTGGTGGTGGAGACCGTGTTCTCGTGGCCGGGCCTAGGGAGGCTGGCTATCCAGTCCATCTGGGCCAGCGACTTCCCCACCCTGAGCACCCTGGTGATGTTCTTCGCAGCCCTGTATGTGGTGGCTGTCCTCATACTGGACATACTCTATGCGGCCCTGGACCCGCGGATACGGTATACGTAAGATGAGCACGACAGCAGGCGCCGAAGGGACCAAGGTTACCCCTCGACTCAGGTGGACTGGCCTGCCACGGAAGACATGGCTCTTCTTCCGCAGGTATCCGGTCATACCCATGGCCATACTGGTCCTGCTGCTGGTGGTGGCGGCAATCGCCCCCTGGATCGAGCCGTACCCGCCCCTGGAGACCAGCACCCGCGAGACGCTTGTGCCGCCCTTCTGGTACGCGGAGGGCAGCGCCAAGTACCTCCTGGGTACAGACGGCTCCGGGCGCGATGTCCTCAGCCGGATCATCCAGTCCACCAGGATTACCGTGGCGATAGTGGGGATCTCCCTGGGCATCAGCATCGTGGTGGGGACCACCCTCGGCCTCATCGCCGGCTACTACGGCGGCTGGGTGGACGAGGTGATAATGCGGTTCCTGGACATGTGGTCCTCCCTTCCGGTCCTGCTGGTCGTTCTGACCATAGTCATGGTCATGGGGCAGGGCTTCGCCGTGCTCATAGGGAGCCTGGCGCTTATCACCTGGCCCCAGCCCGTGAGGCTGGTCCGGGTGGAGGCGCTGAGGCTGCGCAGCCAGGACTACGTGAATCTGGCGCAGGTGGCTGGAGCGTCCAAGGGCCGCATTCTCTACAGGCACATCCTGCCGGGCGTCGTGAACACGGTGGTCGTGGTAGCCACCCTCCGCGCCGGCACCCTTATCCTGACCGAGGCGACCCTCAGCTTCCTGGGCGCGGGCGTGCCCCCTCCGAACCCATCCTGGGGCGCCATGATCGCCGACGGGCGCGACTACATCCAGGAGGCCTGGTGGATCACGGTCATGCCCGGCATCGCACTCCTTCTCGTGGTGATGGCGGGCAACTTCCTGGGCGACTGGCTGCGGGATCACTTCGACCCCCGGCTGCGCCAGGTGTAGAGGAGGTGCCGCCCATATTGCACCTGGAAACCGGCCTACCTCCACCGCGGAATGCCCTATGCTTCCGTACGGGCCGCCGTGTCGCACGGCCCCCCAGGCGGATCCTTCTGTCCCAGCTGGACCTTCACTAGACATGCGCAGGAGGTGAATCTGTGACCAGGATCAACAAGGCGATCGAGCTGCTGGAGCAGGGACAGCCGGTCTACAACATCTCCACAGATGGGCCATGCTTTGAGAAAGGAGTAGAGCTGGCCAAGACCTGGGCAGACTGCATCAACGTCAACCTGGAGCACCACCCCTTCGATATGGCCGCCTTGGACGCCTTCATGCACGGCCTCATCGCCGGTGGGCCCACCAGGAGCGGCCACCGCACTCCCACCGTCATCGTCACCCTGCCCATGGCCGCCGTGAGCGAGGACGCGGTCCGCGCCAACTCCTGGATGATCAACCAGGCGCTCACCAGGGGCGTCCATGGCCTGCTCCTCTGCCACGCCGAGACCCCCGGCGCCGTCCGCGCGTACGTGGAGTCCGGCCGCTTTGCGTACATGACGGCCGGGGTGGGCGAGGCACTGGGCATAGGGCGCCGCGGCGGAGGCGGGCAGGACGTGGCCGCCAAGATGTGGGGCCTCCCCCTGCCTGAGTACATGGAGCGGTGCGACGTCTGGCCCCTCAACCCCAAGGGCGAGATAATCCTGGGCATCAAGATAGAGAACAGGCGCGCCCTGGCCAACGTCGAGGCGAGCACCAGGGTGCCTGGCCTCTGCTTCGCCGAGTGGGGCCCCGGCGACATGGGGATGTCCTTCGGCTATCCGGACAGACACGACCCGCCCTACCCACCTGAGGTGTGGGAGGCACGCAATCGCGTCTTCGCCGCGCTCAAGGCGGCGGGCTGCTACTTCCAGGAAAGCGGACGCTCCGAGACGCTCCTGGACAAGATAAAGGAAGGCGTGAAGTTCCTGAACGTCGGCAGGTCCGGCAAGGAGTTGATTGAGACAGGCCGCAAGTTCACCAACCGCACCATGCCCTGGTAGTCCCGATCTGTCCCAGTAGAACCGGGACCTGTCGGGACACACTCATAGCCACAGGAGGCAAGTCATGGCCGAGCAGTTGAGAGGCATCTTCGGGATACTGGTGACACCGTTCGACAAGAGCGGGGAGATGGACGTGGAGGGGCTCCAGGCCCAGGTCCGCTTCTGTAGCCAGGGTGGCGCCCACGGCATCGTCTGGCCCGTCTCTTCCAGCGAGTTCCAGGCCCTTTCCTACGACGAGCGGAAGCGCGGTGCCGAGGCTATCGCGGACGAGATGGCCAAGCTCCCCGCGTCGCGGCGGCTGAAGTTCGTGGCCGGGACGGCGGGCCTCAACGCCAGGGACACAGCGGACCTAAGCCGCCACGCGCAGAGCGTCGGCGCCGACGGGGTCGTCGCCATGCCGCCTTTCGCAGTGCACGTCCCCATGTCCACCGTGCCCGACTACTACAGGTGCATAGCCAGCGCCACCACCCTTCCCCTCGTGGTCCAGAACCAGAGCGGGCCCATGCAGAACGCCATGTCCGCCGAACTCATCGTACGCATGGCCAGGGAGATGCCTTCCATCCAGTACGTGAAAGAGGAGTCGGGCGTCTGCACGCACATGATCACGGCCCTCCAGCGTACCGACCGTGAGTCGAAGGCGCTGAAGGGTGTGTTCGGCGGGTCCGGAGGCTACTACCTTGTGCAGGAGATGGAGCGCGGCTCGTGCGGCATGATGTCGGCCTGTCACGTGGTGGATGCCCAGGTGAAGGTATGGGACCTCTTCGAGAAGGGTGACGTGCAGGGTGCGCGACAGGCGCTGACTCAGACCATGCCGCTCCAGTTGCTGTGGCACCTGCTGGGCATCCGAGTGCCCAAGGAGGTCTTGAGGGTGCGCGGCGTCATCAAGAACGCAGCCACACGTAAGGGAGACGCCATGGACGACTACGACATGAAAGAGATGATGGCGTGTCTGGGCCAACTGGAGCCCATTCTCACTGTTCCCTTGCCCAAATGACGGCGACTGAGTCGAGAGGAACCACATTCGATTAAGGAGGAAGCGATGGTAGAAGGAAACTCATGGAGGGCCAACCCCGAAAAGCTCACCAGGTTCGTCGCCGTGGCGCTACAAAAGGCCGGCATTCCCAAGCCCGACGCGGATCTCACCGCAGAGGTTCTGGTGCAAGCTGACCTGAGGGGCGTGCACTCCCACGGGGTGGAGCGGCTCTACATCGTGCCCGGCTCCCAGTACATCAAGAATATCCAGGCCGGCAAGCTCAACCCGCACCCCAACATCGTGGTCAGGCGCGGCAGCCTCACCACCGCCACCGTGGACGGCGACCGCGGGTTGGGCTTCGTTGTGAGTTGCCGGGCCATGAACGAGGCGATAGAGATGGCGCGGAAGAACGGCTCGGGGTGGGTGTCGGTGTACAACAGCACCCACTACGGCGCTGGCGCCTACTACTCCATGATGGCTCCCCCCCACGATATGGTGGGCTTCTCGTTCACCACGGGCGGGAACATCGTGGGCGCGCCTGGTGGCAGGGGCAAGCCTGTGGGGGCCAACGTCATCAGCGTGGCGGCCCCCGGCAAGAGGTGCGGCCCCTTCGTGCTGGACATGGCCACCTGCGTCGCGCCCGGCGGCCGGATGCGCATCGCCGCCAGGTCCGGCAAGAAGCTGCCGGAGGGGTGGGGCGTCAACGACGATGGCACACCCATGACTGATGCCAACGAGTTCAACGAAGGGCGCGGGGCATTGCTCCCGCTGGGCAGCACTATCGAGAACGGCGCCTACAAGGGCTTCGGTCTCGCCCTGGTGGTGGATATCCTCACCGGCCTGCTCTCTGGCTCTGGAGGGGCAATGCTTCACACCAAGAAGGGTGGCAGCCACGCGTTTGGCGCCCTTCGTGTGGACGCCTTCCCCGGCGGCGAGGACTTCAAGGACCAGATGGACGCCCTCATAGAGAAGATTCACAGCATCCCGCCGCTCCCTGGCTTCAAGGGCGTCATGTACCCGGGGGAGCGCGAGAACGTGCTGTGCGAAGAGCGCCTGAAGAGTGGTATCCCCCTTGAGGACGAGGTGGTGGACAGCCTGAAGGCGATGGCGCGCGACCTGGGCATCCCCATGGATGTCCAGATGTAGCCTAGCCAGTTGCCTTGTGCCATGGACTGAAATACGAATCGATATTGGAAATGAGAAGCAAAAAGGAGGTAACGATGCCTTTAGTCAAGGCAGACGCCCTGGAAGACCTGACATACCGAGCGTTCCGCGCAGTGGGGTCTCCGCATGAGGATGCCAGCGTCACGGCACACCTGATTGTAGAAGCCAACGTCGTGGGGCACGACTCGCACGGCGTCCAGGCGGTCCCTAACTACCTCAAAGCGATCCGGGAGGGCACATGCACTCCCGGATCGCCGACTGAGGTCGTCAAGGAAGGGCCCACGTACGCCATCATCGATGGCCACAAGAACCTGGGCCACATAGTAGCCTATCGGGCCACTCAGAAGGCCATAGAGAAGGCCAGGAAGAGCGTCATAGGGGTGGTCGCCCTGCGCCGGTGCAATCACCTGGGCAGGGTCGGAGGCTACACCGAGATAATTGCCGAAGCGGGCCTGGCAGGCATGATGTTCACCGGCGTGGGTGGCATGTCTCGCTCGGTGGCCCCATACGGAGGCGCCAAGGGGCGCACTGGCACCAACCCCATCTCGATGGCCTTCCCCAGCAACCTCGAGGGCCCCATCCTGCTCGACATGGCCACCAGCGTCCATGCAGCCGGCAAGGTGCGGGTCTACGAACGCCAGGGCCTCGAGTTCCCGGATGACTGGCTCATGGACTCCGAGGGGAGGCCCACAACCGATGTCAAGGTGTACCGCAAGGGCGGGGCGATGCGGACGTTCGGCGGGTACAAGGGCTATGGCCTCCAGTTCTTCGTCGAGATCTTCGCGGGCATCCTGAACAGGGACGGTCACGCTCGAGAGCTTGCGAACCCGGCCGGGGTCCAACACAGCAACGGGTCTTTCATCATAGCGATTGACCCGACGCCGTTCGTGCCACTGCAGCAAGCCAAACAGGAGATAGACGTCCTGACGGCGTGGATGAAGAGCTCGCCTCCCGCGCCCGGCTTCACCGAGGTGCTGTATCCGGGTGAGCCAGAGGCGCGCACCCGCAAAGAGCGGAGGGCCAACGGCATCCCCCTGGACGACACCACCTGGAACGACGTGAAGAAGTTCGCCCAGGAGCTGGACCTGGTGGAGTATTTGCCGCCAGTCATCTCTTAGGTAAGGAGTTTGGCGTGTTCGTACAGATTGTGACCATCAGCATCAAGCCGGAATTCCGGGACCGCTACCTCGAGGCGATAAAAGGCGATGCCCGAGGTTCGAACGAGGATGAGCCTGGATGCGTGCGCTTTGACGTCGTGCTCGACGCCAACGATCCCAACAAGATCCATCTGTATGAGGCGTACCGGGATCAAGCCGCGCTGGACGCACACCGCAAGGCCCCACACTACCTGAAGTGGAGGGAGGAGGTGAAGGACTGGTCGGCAGGGCCATCGTCCAGGGTCACGGGCAGCCTGTTCTACCCGCCGGAGGCGGCGTTCCCTCCCAAGAGGAAGTAGGCCCGCCTTGGGAGTGCGCGGTTCCTTGGGACCTGGACTCCAGGTAGGCAACAGAACCCATTTGTAAGGTAGGAGGGAGATATGGTTAAGTTCGAGTTGATGTTCATGGCGCCCTGCACCATGCCCAACGGTCTCCAGGGGACGAAGGAAGGCCTCTGGATGGTAGACCAGTTGACCGACGACGTCTTCCTGGTGGACGCAAAGGGGAAGACGCTCCGCCACCTGAAGACGGAGTCGGAGAATGGCAGCGGGATAGCCTTCGGCGACGGCGCCCTATGGATCAGCAACAACAGCATCGAGAAGCCAAGGCGCGAGCCCCGGCCTACGGACCGTGGGGGAAAGTGGATCATCAAAGTAGACCCGAAGACCGGCAAGACGCTGGAGGCGCACAACTGCGAGAAGCTTGGCGGCGTCGAAGGCGGGATCCACGGCGTCGAATGGGCGAACGGGATGCTCTGGGTTGGGCGCCCAGGCGCCAAACTCATCCAGCAGATCAACCCGAAAGACTTCTCGTGCGTGGGCCAGATCGTCTCGCCACTTCCTTTGAACCATGGCCTGGCGTGGGAGAACGGTAGCCTATGGTGCGCCTACCGTAAGGATTGCGTCATCATACGGCACGACCCGAAGACGAGCCGGGAGCTTGAGCGGATCGAGGTTCCCAAGGATGGGCCGGAGCCCCATGGCCTGACCCTCTGGAATGGCGACCTGATCTTCTGCGATGCCACAAGCCCGAAGAAGGGGCAGGTGGTGCGCATCATCCGCAAGTAGCCCGACGTCTCTGGTGAGACCTGTGGTGTTGCGCTGGCTGTGCAGGACTGAGGAGATGCCAAGGAGGCCTCTCACCCCATGCTGTGCCGTCGGGAGTGAAAGCTCCAGGCACGGACCAAGGTAGGGCATCGTGTGACAACGCGAGGAGGCGGTATCGGTGAGCTCCCCTAGATACGAGATTGCCAGGACATTCTACATCCGCGCTGATCGTGACTCTGAGCTGATCTCCTTCCTGACCAAATTCGCGGAGGAGAACGACATCTGCTTTGGGGCCTTCGTTGCTTTTGGCGCCTTGAGGAAGGCCACCCTTGCCTGGTTCAATCAGACAGAGCGGCATTACGAAGAGTTCCCCGAGCTACCCTCGCCTCATGAGATGGCGAGTTGCACCGGGAACATCACTCTACGGGACGGACACCTGCGTATCCATGCCCACGCTGTTCTCACCGACCAGCAAGGGAACACTAGAAGCGGGCATCTGAGCCGGGGAACAGTCTTCTCTGCCTACGTTCACCTGAGCGAACTCAGGGAGCGAAGGTCCAACGGGGAAGCATCAACGAACCCCGGTTAAGGCGGGCAGTGCCATCCTTGTGCGGCGAGCATGGGCAGCTGAGAAACAGGAGGTCCAATCCAGACATGTCCCTCCACTGCGGGACTCCACTGGCCCCATCGGGGCCTTGATCATGGACGGAGGGGCCGCCTTGCTGCCCTCACCATCTACAGACAAGTTGACGGCGCTCCTATCGGCCCTGCCCGAAAGACAGCGCAATGTGCTGCTGCTCCGCTATGGCCTCCAGAGCGGAGAGCTCCTCTCACTGCGCCAGGCTGGCAAGCGCCTGGGCATCACGGGAGAGCGGGTGCGGCTCATCGAGCGGGACGCCATCGTCAGGCTGTGGCGTGACGGGGAGCTGACCCGGTGGGCCACCCAGCCCCTGGTGGACGCGCTGACGGAGTCTGGTGGCATCGCCCGTTTCGAGGAGCTGATGGAGGCGCTGCGCAGGAGGGCGCCGCCCGACCACCAGCCGTCAGAAGGCCTGGCGCGTTTCCTCCGCAGGCTG
>JAUYDU010000463.1 GCA_030691665.1 Chloroflexota bacterium | reverse complement strand
CAGCCTGGGGCAGTAGTGACTCAGCGGACATCCACCCAGACCACAGCCTGATGGTGATAAACCAAATAGAGTGCCTGTCCATCAGGAGGGTGCAAGGGAACCTGGGTTCCCTGCTGGGGGTCTGGGGGTACCCCCCAGATATGATTTCTACCCCCTTCCTGGCCAGGAAGGGGTACAGGACACAATCGACGCCGATGAAGAGGCGTTCACCCTGGTGATGGTGCTCAAGGCATCTGTGGCGATCAAGCAGAGGTAGACAAGAGGGTTTCTCTACTTGCGTCGAGACGTGGGTCATCGCTCTACCCCGGAGCGGGAGGTGGCTCGGCGGTAGGGTTCATGGGCACCAGCCGCAGCGGCCGATCAACACCAGCTTGCGGAGCAAGGCATCTGGGCTGAGGGCCCCCTGGAACTGGGCCCTGGCTTGCTCTGCCTCCTCGGCGGCTTTCGCCAGGGCATGTAGCCCCGTCTCGATGGGCGGCAGGGAACTGAGCTCTCGGAGAACTCCGGTTACTCGCTGGGCCTGCTCCTCGTCATCTAGGGCGAGCCACCACGCTCCATAGGTGGCCCTGTAACGGTCCTGCCCGCTCTCTCTGCTCGGGCCGCAGGACAGGGTCAAGCCAGCCATGGCCTGCTTGCGCCGCAGCCCGTCCACCAGTAGCGGCGTCGCCATGACCCCCATGCTATCGCCTGGGATGTCGGGCAGGCGCTTCTGGATCTCTTCCAGGATCGCTCGGTGCGTGCCTCGACACCCCTCTCCATATGCCCTGAAGGCCTCCTCCATGCGGCCAAGGCCCTCCCAGCATCGGTGGTCGCCCAGGTGCTGCCTGAAGGCCGGGAAGAGCGGGTGTGTCTGGGCATCGTACCCCCAGCAGCCCCACGCCCTGGCCACCGCCTCCTCCTCTCTGTCCTGTGGCGGCTCAGCCAGCAGGCCGGACGGCCAGGGCCTCCACATACCAGACTCGCTCTCTTCCGCCGTCGCCTTCGCCAATTCGTCGGGTGAGGGCACACAGGCCAGGTCCCGCAGCCGCTGGCCGAAGTAGAACAACTCCCTCCGGTGGGGGCCCAGCTCAGGGTCCGGTCGCCAGTCTCGGGTCTCGTTGCCGCAGGCGCTGCCAGATCCCTTCCACGCCTTCCACCGGAGGAACAACGCCTGCACGTGGCCCACCGTCGCCCCGTACAGTGCCTTCTGGGCGATGTCAGCCGCCTCCCTGTCGTCGCAGGTGGCCAGGTCACGAACTTCAAACTGTGCTACCACATTGTAGATCCTGTACACCGTGGTCCGGTGTCTGCGAAGAGGGCTCTGCATAACAGGTTTGCCCGCTGCTACGGCCTCAAACACCTGCCTGAGTTCATCGTCGGTCACTGGCAATTGCGGATTTCCAAGCCCGTCCATTCCGCCCCGATTCTAGCACGCCGCCCTTGTTGGCGAGAAGTCGGCCCTTTTTCGATGGAGGCGCACAGGCGGATGCGCTTGAATGGGGGTATGGGGAAAAAGCAGGCGAAGTCGCGCGGGCAGGCGACACCCGGTACGCCGACTGTGTTGCTGGTCCACAGCCCGGCTGCGGACGCTGCCGGCCGATTGCGGCGGGCCTACCAGCTGGCGCTGGAGGCGGCGGCGCGGGCCCAGGAGGGTGTCCACGCCGAGCCGCACGAGCGAGGCGGGGACGGGTCTAGTGAAGGTTCAGGATGAAGGCGGCACACGATAGCTCGGTTCCGCAGGCTGCCCTGAACTGGTGGGGAAGGGATGCCCCCTTGCCACAACCTGGGTTGGACAGATCTATGGTGGTACAACACGGCTGCCGATGAAGTGGACGATTTGTCGTGCCTCGGTCATGTCTCGGTTGACCCCCAAAGGGGACGGTAGTGCTGGACGAAAGACGGTGATGTAGAGGCGATGAAGGCCTACATTGTTGCAGAGGAGGTGGAAGCCCTTGAGAAGGCAGCCAACAACCCCCGTGACAGGCTGCTCATCCGGCTCCTCTTCAGGCTGGGCTGCCGCGTGTCCGAGGCGCTGGCGCTGGACACCAACGATGTGGATGTGGTGAACAGCGCGGTGACCATCGTACACCTCAAGGCCCGCCTGAAGCTCACCTGTCCGGACTGCAAGGCGCGACTGGGCAGGTACCACGCCTTCTGCCCCGGCTGCGGGGCGAAGATCGAGGGGCCACTGGCCCGCCAGCAGGAGATGCGCCGGCAGAGGACGCTCCCTGTGGACGACCAGACGTTGGCGATGTTGAAGGAGCACCTCCAGAGGGGAGGGCCTGTCATGCGCGGAGACAGGGCGCTTCTCTTCGCGATCAATCGCCATCGGGCGTGGCAGATCGTGCGGGATTGCGCCAGAAGGGCAGGCCTGGCGCCCCTGGTTAACCCGGAGACGGGGGAGACGAGAGGGGTGAGCCCGCACAGGATGAGAGACGCGTTCGCAGTCCATGCGATGCGGCAAGACGACTCGGGTGAGGGGCTGAGGCTTCTCCAGGAGCACCTGGGCCACGCCTCCTTCAACACCACGGCCCGGTACCGCAAAGTGGCGGGCGAGGAGCTCCGCCGCTGGTATGCCAGGCTTTGGCGGAAGGAGAACGGGCCGGATGGAGACGTTGCCCGGACCCGGTAGAGGTGGGCCCTCCCTTCTGCTCCAGCCAGCAGCTTGTCTGGCCTCATCCTGAGGGTCCCGGGCCCAGGGCACAGCTCTAAGGCGCAGACCAGTTCACACGAAGGAGCTACAACAATGGGCGAGCTTTCCAGTGTCAGGGGTGCACAGGTGCTTCGCAAACGCAGGGTGGTCAGCTTCCGATGCGACGCGATGCTGGACCTCCGAGTGAAGATCTACGCCGCTCTGCTGAAGGTTCCAGCGTCCGTTTTGCGCGAACACCTCTGGGAGGTGGGCCTGGCCAACGCCGCCAGGCAGTCCGGACCTGGCGGCGAGGGGGGTGACCAGGCATTCGACGCCCTCCGCGCCCACCTGGTGAACGAGCGCCTGGCGAAGAAGAAGCCAAGGCCGGACTCCCAGCGCTAGAGGTTTGGGCTAGGACGGGGAGCCGCTCTGGACGAAGCCTATGAGGTGCTCGCTGCCGGCCGGGGTCCCTCGGCTAAACAAGAAGGGCACTCCAGCGGCGTCGGCTCCCGCACCTCGTTGACGAGAAGCTGTAGGCCACCGCCTTCGGGTCGCCGGCCTGGTTCAAGGGGGCCTCTCCGACGAGGCTCTAGACATGCTGCGGGCGGCAGGCGATTGGGAAGTTGTGCACCCGCTACGAACTCCAGACCGGCCATGCCAAGGGGCAGGCAATTCCATTGGGCGGGGCCAGGATACGCAGTCCGCTGTCCTCACCAACAGGCCGCGACGCTCCCGACCAGCACCACAAGCCACTCCATCCCCTTCCCACCGTCGATCGACTTTGCGTCATGGCACGGACGTCGCAGGGTTTGGCCAATTGGCCTCCAGTCCAGGAAGAGAAGTGGCGCCGGGCCGGATTTCCATCGGGCGCGGCATCTGGCTGATGCTACCCTACTCCGTAGAACCAGGAGGCTGAGTTCCGCGAAGTGGTCACCAACGATCGGGCGGCACTTTGAGTTCCGTTCAAACGGCCGAACTTCTCCAGGGATCTGGTCCGCCAATCACACGTCAAGAAAGGCCAACCTGGGGGAAGGAATCGGTTTCCCAGGCTAGCCGCCTTGCCTGCTGCGAGCCAACCGCGGGAGCGATGATGAGGAAGCGCGCGAACATCCTCGCCACCAGGGGCGCCGCCGACTGCGAGTCACTCCAACTGCAGCAGCCACCGGGGACATCGAGGCACCTCCGGCGGCTCCGGCACAGCGTAGCTTGTCTGGGCCCGGGGCAGGGGCGAGAGCTGCGAGTTCGCCTCGGGGCCACGGGTCCATCTGGCACGGAGGAGGCCCACCGCGGGTCGTCGGCCCACAACCGCGGCTTCGGTCCTATCGCTCATGCGGCCTCACCGCCATGGCGTTGGCCGCACGCTGCGTCTGCCACGGCTTCCACATCCCGCCATTGTCCACAAAGGCCCGCAGAGCAGGGACGGCTGCGACATGCCACTGGCTCTTGTGGGCCAGAAAAAACCTAGTCGGCGCGTGAAGCGCTAGAATGATAGGGAGAAATCGTACCTTCTTAAGGAAAAACCTGATCCTCAAGCTTGCCCTGGCTGGTGGCCAGGGGTCTGGAGGTCACGCCGTGCCCTGGTTTTGGACCAAACTCAAGCGAGAGCGGCCGCGAAAGCGCACAACCTTCGGATTCGCCTGCGATCCCGGGATATCGGCCGTGGTGAAGCTCCTGGCCCGGAAGCTGGAGGTCCCCATCTACCCCCTCGCCGAACACGTGTTGCAGCTCGGCCTCGCCCAGGTGCTGGCGCTACAAGAGGACGAGGAGTTCAAGAAGGCGCTTCAGCAACACCTGGCCCACCAACATCTGTTGGTACCCCTGCTGAATGAGGAGAACGAGTACGACCTGAAGGCCATTGCGATGGCACGAACAAAAGGCGCAGGTGCTCGCATCAGCGCCGACAACGTCAGGAGGTTCCTTCACGTGTACGAAGTGGCAGGAGTCAGTCTTGAGAGGATCAAGCAGGCGCTGGACAAGCTGGAAGAAGAGGTGCTCGAGGAGCGCCGCCTGCGGGGCAAGGGCACCGATTGAAAGGAAGCAGCCACAGGGGACGGCCGACCCTGAGAGGAACGACCCATGCTCCCCCATTTAGCAACAAAGGCCTCGTTGGGGGGCGCGAGCGACGAAACGGAATCATCTCACCCGCGCCCGGGCAAGATGCGACTGAACGTTCTGACTTTCTGTATCCTCGGTCCACCTGCCTCACCCGCCCTCCTGAGCGATGCAACCCACGCGGGAGTCAACAAGACGGCCCACCCCTATGCCGCATCGGGACGGGCCGCGAGGCGGGTCACAACCTCACGTAAGACTACGAGGTGAAGTACACGTACAACAGCCGCGCAGTCACGCCCAAAACGATGACC
>JAUYDU010000130.1 GCA_030691665.1 Chloroflexota bacterium | reverse complement strand
CGGAGGCCGACTGGCAGGGGGGAAAGACCCTGGTGAAGTACGGGGCCTCCATCGGCGCCGGGGCGCTGGTCCTGCCGGACGTGGTCATCGGGCGCTGGGCCATGGTGGGAGCGGCGGCTGTGGTGACCCGCGACGTGCCCGACCATGCCCTGGTGGTCGGCAACCCCGCTCGCCTGGCCGGATACGCCTGTCGCTGCGGGCACCCGCTGGAGCAGGACGAGGGCCGCGGCTGCTGGGCTTGCCCGGCCTGTGAGGCCACCTACGACTTCGCACCCCTGGGAGCGAAGGCGAGCCAGGGATGATCCCCATCGCCAAGCCCCTGTTGGGAGACGAGGAAAAAGGGGCCGTCCTGGCTGTTCTGGAGAGCGGCCAGCTCGCCCAGGGCCCGCGCGTGGCGGAGTTCGAGGAGGCCTTCGCTCGGATGTGCGGCGCGTCGGAGGCGGTAGCCGTCTCTTCAGGCACGGCCGCCCTGATCATCGCCCTCCTGGCCCACGGCGTCGGCCCCGGCGACGAGGTGATCACCAGCCCCTTCTCCTTCATCGCCACCGCCAACGCCATCCTGTTTGCCGGCGCCAGGCCCGTCTTCGTAGATGTCGACCCCGAGGACTGCAACATCGACGTCGGTCTCATCGAGGAGAAGATCACGCCCCGCACCAGGGCCATCATTCCCGTGCACCTGTACGGCCAGCCCTGCTGCATGGAGGAGATCCTGCGGCTGGCCGGTTGCTACAACCTGGCGGTCATCGAGGATGCCTGTCAGGCCCACGGCGCCTCGGTCAACGGACGCAGGGCAGGCAGCTTCGGCAGCGGCTGCTTCTCCTTCTACGCCACCAAGAACATGACCACCGGCGAGGGTGGGATGATCACCACCGCCGATGGACGGATAGCCGAGGCCGCTCGCCGCCTGCGCGACCACGGCACCACCGGGCGCTATCAGCACGAGGCGCTGGGCTACAACTGGCGGATGACCGACATAGCGGCCGCTCTGGGCTTGGCCCAGCTCGCCAAGCTGGAGGCCTTCAGCGAAAGGCGGCGGGCCAACGCTGCCTACCTCTCGTCCCGCCTGCGGGGCGTCATCACGCCCCAGGAGAGGGAGGGCTGCCGCCACGTCTACCACCTGTACACCGTGCGGGTTCCCGACGGTCGGCGGGACGCCTTGCTGGCGCATCTGCGCCGCCAGGGCGTCGGGGCGAACGTCTACTATCCCCTGCCCATCCACCAGCAGCCGCTCTATCGCAAGCTAGGGTTCGAGGACGACCTGCCGGTGGCGCAACGGCTGAGTCGGGAGGTGCTGTCGTTGCCGGTGCACCCAGCCCTCTCCCGGCAGGACCTCGATCGCATCGTCGAGGCGGTCAACAGCTTCGTTGAGTAGAAGGTATTCCAGAATTCCTATGGCACCGCAGCCTAAAGGTCATTCACTAGATACCACACCCCTGGGGATTTCCGCCGAAGGCGGATCCGCTCTGGCGGAGAAATCGGCAGCTCGGATCGAACTGGGGGTTTATGGTCATGAACAAAATAATTCGACACAAGGCAGGGCTGAAGCCCTGCAGCTACGACCCCATGTGCCCTCTGCTTCGTAGCTGCAGACCTTTTCCGCCGAAGGCGGATGCGCCTCTGGCGCAAGGTCTGCCTGCAAAAGGCAACCAGGACTGTCGCACTGTTCAGTCAAAGACCATCAACCCGCAGAGATCGACCAAATTGTCGATGACCTTCAGGTCTCGGTGCTGGACATAGAACATGAATCGTTCTCTGAAGGTAGGCGTCGTCGGCCTGGGTTTGATGGGCCGCAACCACCTGCGCGTCTACAGCGAGATGGCCGACGTGCAGGTGGCGGCCATCGCCGATGTGGACGCCGGAGCTTTGCGGCGGGCGGCGGAGGCCTACTCTGTCGCCACCTACCAGGACTACCGCCGGATGCTGGAGCGGGAGCGGCTAGATGCCGTGTCGATAGTGGTCCCCACCGGCCTGCACCGGGAGGTAGCGCTGGCCGCTGCCCAGGCCGGCGTCCACATCCTGGTCGAGAAGCCCATCGCCCCCTCGGTAGAGGAGGGACTGGCCATTCTGGAAGCGGCCGGCGAGGCGGGGGTGAAGGTGATGGTGGGGCACATCGAGCGCTTCAATCCGGCCGTGACGGCCCTGGGCCAGCGCCTGGATGAGGGTGCCCTGGGGCGGGTGTACCAGGTGCAGGCCCGTCGCATCGGCCCCTTCGCCCAGCGCGTCCGCGACGTGGGCGTCGTGCACGATCTGGCCACCCACGACATCGACGTCATGCGCTTCCTGTTGCGTTTGCAGGTGAGGAGCGTCTATGCCCAGGTACAGGCGGGGATCAAGACCGATCGGGAGGACGCTCTCCTGGGCCTGATGCGGTTCGAAGACGACGTCGTCGGCTTTCTGGACGTCAACTGGCTGTCGCCGCAGAAGGTGCGGGAGCTGCTAGTGCTGGGGGAGAGGGGCCTGTTTCGCGTCGACTATATCCGCCAGGAGCTGGCCTTCTACCAGTCTTGCCCTCGAGCGAAGCGAAGGGTCGGCCGGCCGCCAGCGCTCCCGCCCGACCCCACGGCCTCCGGCGCAGCGCCCCAGAGCATCCCCATCGAGAAGAAGGAGCCGTTGCGGGCGGAGCTGGAGGCTTTCCTGGCCGCCGTCCGCGCGGACGCTGAGACGCCGGTCAGCGGCGCCGACGCCATCGTTGCCCTGCACATAGCGGAGAGGTTGGTGGAGTCGGCCAGGCAGGGCGTAGCCCTGGACGTGCTGAGCCCTCTGGCGTCGGCGCCTCAGGAGGGGCGGGCGTGACAGGCCCCGACCAATCGGGCCAGGTCTGCGTGGTAGGCCTGGGCAAGATCGGCCTGCCCCTGGCCGTGCAGTACGCCTCCCGCGGCCTTCAGGTGGTGGGCTGCGATCTCAGCGCCGAGGTGGTGGAGGCGGTGAACCGAGGCCAGTCGCCCATCGCCGCCGAGGAGGGGCTGGACGAGCGGCTGGCGGCAGCGGTGGGCCAGGGGCTGCTGAGGGCCACCACCGATACGGCCGCCGCCGTTGCTGGCTCCCGCACGGTGGTGATCATCGTGCCGGTGCTCCTCACGGCCGCCAACGTGCCCGACCTGGCGGCCCTGGACGCGGCGACCGAGACGATAGCCAGGGGTCTCCAGAAGGATACGCTGGTGCTGGTGGAGTCCACTGTGCCTGTCGGCACCACTCGCGGCCGCGTCGGCACGGGCCTGGAGGCCTCGGGCCTGACCATGGGCCGCGACTTCCGTCTCGCTTGCAGCCCCGAGCGTGTCTACTCCGGCCGCATCTTCGCTGACCTGCGCGCCTACCCCAAGGTGGTCGGCGGCATCGACGAGGAGAGCACTCAGGCGGCCGCCCGCTTCTACAGCCAGGCGCTGGACGCCACCATCTTCACCGTCCGCGATGCCGAGACGGCGGAGTTCGTGAAGCTGGCCGAGTCGGTCTACCGGGACGTCAACATCGCCCTGGCCAACGAGCTGGCCCGCACGGCCGCTCAGGCCGGCGTGGACGTGGGGGAGGCCATCGCCGCCGCCAACAGTCAGCCCTTCAGCCACATCCACCAGCCGGGGGTGGGCGTCGGCGGCCACTGTATGCCGGTGAACCCCTATTTCCTCATCGACGGCCTGGGGCCGGCCCCCCTCACCTCCCTGGCCCGCCAGATCAACGACGGCATGGCCCAGTACGCCGGGGAGCGACTGGCCGCCGCCCTGGGGGGGCTGAGCGGCCGCAGGGTACTCATCCTCGGCCTGGCCTATCGAGCCAACGTGAAGGAGGTGGCCTACTCTTCGGCCCTCCTCCTAAGCCGCGTCCTGAGCGAGGCCGGGGCCGCCGTCCTCGTGCACGATCCCCTCTTCTCGCCTCAGGAGATAGAGGAGCTGGGGCTCAGGCCCGCTTCCCTGGAGCCTCCGCCCGCCGTGGATGCTGTCGTCGTCCAGGCCTACCACGATGAGTACCGCGGCCTAGACCTGAGCGCCTTCCAGGGCTGCCGGGCGGTGCTGGACGGACGGAACGTCCTTTCCCGGCAGGCGGTGGAGGCCTGCGGCATGAAGTACCTGGGCATCGGCCGTTAGCGGGAAAAAGGGAAGAGGAAGGCCCTTCCAGGCCTTCCCGCGTCTATTGGGGGGTGCCAGCGGGCCCGCCTAAGGCGGGGCTGGCAGGGGAGTTGATACCGGGGGCTAGCGCACGCGGGGGGTATGAAGAGCCCCGTCGCTGATGGGCTCGTCGATATACAGGTCGCCATTCCGGATCTTGATGTTGAACCCGCAGATGGGGTTCGTGCAGGCCCAGGCCTTGAAATGGATGGCCGCCCCCTGGCTCCCGAAATCGGATAGGGGAACCAGGTCACCGGTCTGGCACTTCTGACACTTGGGGAAACTGTTCACCACTACCACGAGAGCCCTCCCAACCAAACGTAATCGTCAGGAGTATAGCAAAGCTCTACCGCCCTGGCAACCCACAAGACGGCCATTATCAGCAAGTAGGCGAAATTTTCCCCGGCGGCCCTCGACCCGAATCGCCTTCGTCCTGGCAGCGTTATAGGAATTGGAGACTGTACCTCCTGGCTGGAGCGTGCCTGAGGGAAGGTGGCGACCATGAGCCGATGGAGTACTGAGAGTCCCGCCTGCCGACAGGCAGGTTTCTGAAGGCTCCTCCCCGGGTGCCGGCCCGCCTCTGGCGGGCCGGCACCCAGCCTTTTCCTGGAGGCTTGGCTCCGTCCCTTCGGCCCGCCTCTGGCGGGCTCAGGCGGGGGCGTTTCTCACGACCGCCCGGTGAACGGGGCGACATCCAACACTCAATGCGTCGCTGCGTCTTTGAGCGGGGGTGGTTCCTGCCCGTAGGTCATGGCCCCAGCCGTGGCCGCTTCGCGGAACCTGCGCGCAGGGCTGGGGCCCTGCGCTACTCAGGGCTGGGGCCCTGCGCTACTGAGGGCAGAAATCTCCGGCTGCCAGCCGCGAACCGGGTACAGCCCGGCCTCTGCCTCAGGCGGCGGCCTCTCGCTTGACCAGCCACCACTCCAGGCTGTCGGCCAGGGCTAGCCAGGAGGCCTCGATGATGTCGGTGGAGCTGCCCACGGTGGTCCAGTGGCGCTCGCCGTCGGTGGACTCGATGAGGACGCGCACGCAGGCGGCGGTGCCGGCGGCGGTGTCGATGATGCGCACCTTGTAGTCCACCAGCTTTATCGCCTCCAGGGTGGGGTAGAACTGGATGAGGGCCTTGCGTACGGCCCCGTCCAGGGCGTTGACCGGGCCGTTGCCTTCGGCAGCGGTGTGGATCACCTCGTCGCCGACCCGCACCTTCACCATCGCCTCGGAGAGGATGTCCCGTTCCTCCTCGCCGCCCCGTAGCTGGGGATGGCGGCGCTCCACCACCATGAAGTCGTCTAGCTCGAAGGGGGGCTGGTAGCCGGGCTGGCTGCGGCGCACCATCAGCTCGAAGGAGGCCTCCGCGCCCTCGTACTGGTAGCCGCGGCTCTCCATCAGCTTGACCGTGTCCACCAGGCGGCGCAGGTCCTGGTCGTTCAGG
The DNA here is from genome assembly GCA_030691665.1 of Chloroflexota bacterium. GTDB lineage: Bacteria > Chloroflexota > Dehalococcoidia > SM23-28-2 > SM23-28-2 > JAUYDU01. The sequence goes on along the minus strand of JAUYDU010000130.1, from coordinate 2,125 downwards.
GGGATGTCGATGCCCTGCTCCTTCATCTTGGCCTGGATGTTGCGGCGGCCCGCCAGCTCGGACACCAGGATGCGGCGGTCGTTGCCGACAACGGCTGGGTCGATGTGCTGGTACGACTGTTCGTGCTTGAGGATGGCGTCCACGTGCAGGCCGGCCTTGTGGGCGAAGGCGGCCGGGCCGACGTAGGGCTGGCGAGGGCTGGGTGGGAGATTAGCGATCTCGCTGACGTAGCGGGAGATCTCGGTGAGCCTGCCAAGCTGCTCGTCGCTGACGCAGTCGATGCCCATCTTGATCTTGAGGTTGGCGACGACGGCGATCATGTCGGCGTTGCCGCAGCCGTCGCCGTAGCCGTTGATGCAGCCCTGCACCTGGCTCACCCCCAGGTCGACGGCGGCCAGGCTGTTGGCCACGGCCAGGCCAGTGGCGTTGTGAGCGTGGATGCCCAGGGGGACACTGACCGCTTCCTGGGCGGCCTTGATGGGTTCGGCCAGGCGGGAGGTGATGGTGCCGCCGTTGGTGTCGCACATGATGATGCAGTCGACGCCGGCGTCGGCGGCCGAGCGCAGACACTGAATGGTGTAGCGGGGGTCGGAGTAGAAGCCATCGAAGAAGTGCTCGGCGTCCCAGTAGACGGTGAGGCCGTGGGACTTGAGGTAGCGGATGGACTCCGAGAGCATCTCCAGGTTCTCTTCCAGGCTGGTCTTGAGGACCTGGAGCACCTGCATGTCGCTGGCCTTGCCGACGAGGGTGACCACCGGCGTGCGGGCGTCGATGAGGGCGCGGATGTTGGGGTCGCCCTCGGCGTGGCCGCCAGCGCGGCGGGTGGAGCCGAAGGCGGCGAGTCGGGCGTGGGAGAGGTTGAGCGACTGGGCGCGCACGAAGAACTCGGCGTCCTTGGGGTTGGAGCCGGGCCAGCCTCCTTCGATGTAGTGGACGCCCAGCTCGTCCAGCTTGCGGGCGATCTTCAGCTTGTCCTCGGCGGACAGGGAGATGCCCTCCATCTGGGTGCCGTCGCGGAGGGTGGTGTCGTATAGCTCAACAGGTGCGCTCATGGTGAGGCTAGTTTAGCAGAAAGGCGCGATGTAGCGGAAGGATTCAGCCTTCCACATTGGAGCTCTGAAGGTGATCAACCATTTACATTCACCTCTGCGGGATGAATCCCGCAGCTTCCTCAAAGCTGAGGGTTTCAACCCTCAGGGGTGTTTTTATTTTCTCTGAGACCATAAGGGCTCCGCTACATCGGCTAACCAGTCCGTCGGAAGGCCACCCCCAGCCCCCAACGCTACTGGTATAATTGCCTCATGCTAGACGACATGAATGACAAAGACGTGACGGCGGTTCTGCTCCTGTCCTGCCAGGACCAGAAGGGCCTGGTGGCGGCGGTCGCCGATTTCATCTACCGCAACAACGGCAACATCGTCCACGCCGACCAGCACACGGATCAGGAAGAGGGGATCTTCCTGCAACGGGTGGAGTGGGAGCTGGCCGACTTCGCCATCCCCCGCGACGGGATCGCCGAGGCGTTCCGGCCCATCGCTCAGCGGTTTGGGATGACCTGGAGCCTTCACTTCTCGGACTACGTGCCACGCATCGTCATCTTCGTCTCGAAGCTGGAGCACTGCCTGTACGACCTGCTGGCCCGCTGGCGCATGGGAGAGTTGCGGGCGGAGATCCCCCTGGTCATCAGCAACCACCCCGACCTTCAGCCTATCGCCGAGGGTTTCGGCCTGGAGTACCACTGCTTCCCCATCACGCCGGAGACCAAGGCGGCCCAGGAGAAGCGCATCCTGGAGGAGCTGGAGGAGCAGCGGATCGACCTGGTGGTCCTGGCCCGGTACATGCAGATCCTGGGGGAGGAGTTGATCGGGCGCTACCCGAACCGGATCATCAACATCCACCACTCCTTCCTGCCGGCCTTCGCCGGCGCCCGGCCCTACCACCAGGCGTACGAGCGAGGGGTGAAGATCATCGGCGCGACGGCCCACTACGCGACCCCGGAGCTGGATCAGGGGCCGATCATCGAGCAGGACGTGGTGCGGGTGACCCACCGGGACTCGGTAGCCGACCTGATCCGTAAGGGGCGGGACCTGGAGAGGGTGGTGCTGGCGCGGGCGGTGGACCTCCA
>JAUYDU010000107.1 GCA_030691665.1 Chloroflexota bacterium | reverse complement strand
ACGAACGGAGTGCATAGGCACCCAGAACCGCTCGCCCTGAGCCTGTCGAAGGGCGAACGGTGCGTTTCTTCAACAGCCTCATCCAATCTCCAGAGAGAAGCCGTAGTGGGTGCGCCGCCAGCCCAGGCGGCTGTAGAAGCGATGGGCCCCAGTGCGGGCCAGGTTGGTGGAGAGGGTTAGCTTGTAGCAGCCGGCCTCGCGGGCGATCTGTGCCACCGCCCGCATGAGGGCGGCGCCCCGCTTTCGCTGACGGCTCTTAACCTTTCTGGTGCCGCTGGCGTTTCTAGAGTGTACGACTTTCAACACCTCGTACGAGAGACGGAGGTAATAGTGCGCAAAATCGCGAAGATGCTCGCAGGAAGCGTTCTTGTGGTCGCCAGTGTTCTGGGGATCACTAGCCTAGCTGGAGCTTCCCCTGGCCTCGCTACGGAAGACCTGACTGGCCCGCTTACTCCTTCTGACCTGGCAAACGACCTGGTGGGCGGAGGGATCACGATTTCCAACGTCACCTATGCGGGTCCGGACGTAGCGGCTGGAAGATTTAGCGGCGGCAGCGGGATCGTGGGCTTTGAGTCGGGGATCGTTCTCAGCACAGGCCGTATCGCGAGTGTGGTAGGTCCGAACGGGGATAGCGGGATCAGCGGGGTCAATGGAACAGCAGGAGATGCGGACCTCACCGCCCTCTCAGGGTTCCCGACCAACGACGCGGCGGTGCTGCAATTCGACTTTGTCCCCGCCGGCAACACCGTCTTGTTTGAGTACGTCTTCGCGTCGGACGAGTACAACGAGTTCGTCCACTCCCCGTTTAATGATGTCTTCGCATTCTTCATCAACGGCGTCAACTGCGCCATTGTGCCTGGGACTGGGGACCCTGTGTCCGTCAACACAATCAACAACGGAAACCCGTTCGGGTCCGACCCCAAGGAGAATCCACAGCTCTACATCAACAACTACCTGGATGACGGCGGAGGAACCATAGATACGGAGATGGACGGCCTGACCGTGGTGCTCACCTGCCAGGCGTCTGTCAACGCGGGCGCCACGAACCACATAAAGCTGGCCATCGCGGACGCCAGCGACGATATTCTCGACGCCAACGTCTTCCTGAAGGCGGGTAGTTTCGTCGTTCCTACCCCAACGCCCACTCCCACAGCCACACCGACAGAGACGCCCACAGCCACGCCGACGGAGACGCCCACAGCCACGCCGACGGAGACGCCCACAGCCACGCCGACGGAGACGCCTACAGCCACGCCGACAGAGACGCCCACAGCCACGCCAGAGACGCCCGCAGCCACGCCAAAGGCCCCACCGTCGACCGGCAGCAGCGGTGGTGCCTCTTCAGAACCAGCGACGGCCGGCATCGCCCTTGCCTTCGCCAGCGGGAGTGTTCTGTTTCTGGCTGGCTCACTGATGGTAGGCTGGCAGCGGCTGCGCAGGGTCCTCGGGCGGAAGTAAGCGACAGAACGAATCATAAGGACTGATTAGGCGCCCCGACCCGGGCGCCTAATCAGTTTACCATGCAGAAAAGTCGCCCACTCAGACCTCCACGCTGAAGCCGTAGTGGGTGCGCTGCCAGCCCAGGCGGCTGTAGAAGCGATGGGCGCCGCTGCGGGCCAGGTTGGTGGAGAGGGTGAGCTTGTAGCAGCCGGCCTGGCGGGCGATCTGTTCCACCGCTCGCATGAGGGCGGCCCCCACGCCCTTGCCCCGATACGCCTCGTCCACCACCACGCCCTCTACCACGGCCAAGGGCTTGCAGCTCCGGCTGAGGTGGGGGATGACGGTGAGTTGGGCCGTCCCCACGATTCGCCCGTCCGCCTCGGCGACCAGCAGGTGCTGGCGGGGGTCGGCGGCGATCTGGCGGAAGACGGACAGGCGAAGGGCATCGCTGGCGTCCTCCCGCTGCGGGTACATGCTGCTGTCGATCTGCCCCAGCAACTCGAGGAGGCGAGGCAGGTCGGCTTCCAGGGCGGGGCGCATGGCGACCTTCATGGGGACATGAAGGAGAGCGGGAGCAGGCGGGCCGGGCGCACCACCACCTCGTTGACGTGCACCGTCTCCGGCTGGCAGACAGCGTAGAGCACTGCCTCGGCGACGTCCTCCGGCTTCAGCAAGACGCTGGCCGTCGCCTGGCCCACGCGCTCCAGGATCTCGGGCGGCAGGTGCTGGCCGGGCTGGACGCCTACCTGGTCAGGATCGATGCCGAACATGCGAGCCAGGGCGAAGAGCTGCTCCTGGGGCATGTGGCGGGCGAGGTTGGTGAGGACGGCGCCGGGCAAGATGTTGGTGACACGGATGTTGTGCTCCAGAAGGGCCCGGCGCAGCGCCTCGCTGATGGCGTCGGCGGCGTGCTTGGAGGCGGCGTAGGCGGCGTTACCGGGCTCCACGGAGCGGGCGGAGACGCTGGTGACGTTGACGATGTGGCCGCTACCCTGCTCCTTCATGACCCGCGCCGCCTCGCGGCAGCCGATGAGCAGGCCGATGACGTTGACCTCGAACATCTCCCGCCAGGCATCGACGCTGCCGTCCAGCACGTTGTCGAAGCGGTTCACGCCGGCATTGTTGACCATGACGTGGAGGCCGCCGCCTTGCTGCACAGCGTAGTCCACCATCGCCCGCACCTGCTTCTCGTCGCGAACGTCGGCGACGCGGGGGAAGGCCTTGCCGCCGGCCTGGCTGATCTGGGCGGCTGCGTCGACCATCGGCTGGAGGGTGCGGCCGGCCAGGACGACGGCGGCCCCCTCGCGGGCCAGAGTCCTGGCGGTGGCCAGGCCGATGCCGCTGCTGGCGCCGGTGACGATGGCTGATTTTCCGTCTAGCTTGCCCATTCGCTTCTCCTCCAGAGTAGGGGCGCAGCATGCTGCGCCCCTACGG
>JAUYDU010000139.1 GCA_030691665.1 Chloroflexota bacterium | reverse complement strand
GCACCTCGCGGTAGCGCAGGACCTCGGGGCCGCCGAACTTCTCGATGACAATGGCCTTCATGGTGTTCGTCTCCTTTCGTTGTGCTCAAGGCAGGCTCTTTCGGTGAGGGCGCGGCAGGCGATGTCCAGCAGGCGCTGCTGGTCGGGGTGCATCTCGCCGGCCAAGCGCGGCTTCCAGGAGCGGCCGGCAACTGAATCGCCGCCGCAGAACAGACAGGCGAGGTCGATGCCGCGATGTTGGGCCACGGCGAATAGGGAGGCCGCCTCCATATCGACGCAGACGGCGCCCCGGTGGCGGAAGCGCTGGACCTTGTTGGTGGTCTCGCGGAAGAAGGCGTCGGTGGTCCAGACATCGCCCTGGTGGTAGGCGATGCCCAGGCGGTCCATGACGGCCGCGAGCCGGTTTCGCAGGCCGGGCTGCTCCTTCACCTGGCGCAGGAACCAGCCCATGTACGAGAATCCCACCACGGCTCGCCTGGGCAGACGGAACCTGCGGCCGAACACGTATCGGCGCAGGAGCGACGCCATGCGGCGGGGGTCGATGATCCCTCCCTGGGAGGAGAAGGCCTGGAGGATGTCAGGCGTGTTAGACATGATCACGAGCCAACGCAGGGCTAATGGTCATCAAGAAAATAACCTCACATCCCGCCCGTAGGGGCGGAGCTTCAGCTCCGCCCAGGGCCGAGCTAAAGCTCGGCCCCTACGGGGTTGTCACCCTGTCTGACGGTATGGGTGAGAGAAGCACTTATTTAGTTTAACGCCCTAAGCCCTGCAGCTACGAGCCTAACTGCCCTCTGCTCCGTAGCTGCAGACCTTTTCCGCCGAAGGCGGATGCGCCTCTGGCGCAAGGTCTGCCTGCAGAGGGCAACCAGCACTGTCGCACTATTTTGTCAACGGTCTAGAGGGTGCGGCACGACGTTCTCCCCCTACCCTCAGGCGACTGTTGTGGGTATTATAATGGTTCGGGCCGCACAGACTCCAGTACGGTATTTTGGCACTACTCAGGAGGTGGTTCATGGCTCACCCGATCTGTCACTTCGAGATCCCTGCCGACGACGTGGAGCGGGCCAGGAAGTTCTATCAGGGGCTGTTTGGCTGGCAGATCGCTGAAGCCGGGGAAGGTTATCACCTGATCCAGACCGGCGAAGGCGAGCTCGGCGGTGGCATGATGAAGCGAGTGATGCCGGAGCAGCGGCCGGTGTTGTACGTTCTGGTGGAGTCGGTGGACGAGTACGCCAAGAAGATACAAGGGGCGGGCGGGACGATCGTCGTGCCCAAGATGGCCGTGCCGACGATGGGCTACTTCGCTCAGGCGCTAGACACCGAGGGGAACGTCTTCGCCATCTGGGAGGCGAACGCGGAAGCGAAATAGGCAAACCGAAACCGTAAATCCCCTCGACAAGGGGAAGGAGGAACAACATCATGGCGGTCAGTCTGGACGCCGTTGGCAAGAAGCTGCCGACCACTACCTTCGAGTATACCGAGCGGGACGTGATGCTGTATGCCCTGGGCGTAGGCGCTGGGTCGGACGAGCTTCAGTACGTTTACGAGCCTGGGCTCAAGGTCATCCCCACGTTCGGCGTGGTGCCGGCGTTTCCGGCCCTTCTGGGGATGGGCAGCGTCATCCAGTTCAACCCGGTGATGGTGCTCCACGGCGAGCAGCGCATCGAGCTGAGGAAGCCGTTCCCCACCAAGGGAAAGCTCACCACTTCGGGCACGATCAAGGCGATCTACGACAAGGGGAGCGGCGCCCTGGTGATCGTGGAGGCGGAGACAGCGGACGAGAACGGCGATGTCCTGTGTGTGAACACCTTCGGGGCCTTCATTCGGGGCGAGGGCGGATTCGGGGGCGAGCGCGGGCCGAGCGGGGCTCGAAACGTGCCGCCGGAGCGGGCGCCGGACGAGGTGGTGGAGATGGAGACATTGCCAAAGCAGGCCCTCATTTATCGCCTGTCTGGCGACCGGAACCCCTTGCACGTCGACCCCAACGTGGCCAAGATGGCGGGCTACGACCGGCCGATCCTGCACGGGCTGTGTACCTTCGGCCACGCCGCAAGGGCGATCATCCAGAGGTGCTGCGGCGGCGACCCCGACCGGCTCAGGGACTTCGAGGTGCGCTTCTCGGGGGTCGTCTTTCCCGGCGACAGGATCGTCACCGAGATGTGGCGGGAGAGCGACACGAGGCTCATCGTTCAGGCCAAGACGCAGCGGGGCGACGTGGTGCTGAGCAACGCGGCGGCCACCGTCGCCGCCTAGCGGCGGCGCTGGCCCGTTCTTGGTGGGCTTGCCACGCTCTGAGGGACCCATTGAAAGACTGAGGTTGTTCTGACCCACCCGCCCGCCCGAGAGCATGTTTGAGTTTGGGGGACACCCCCAAACCCCCGGCCCCGACTGGGTCGGGGCACTCCCCCTCTCGCAATGCTTGGCATCTCCAGTAGGTCGGCGGAAGGAGGGATGTGAGCCATGCAGTCCGAAGGTGTTCCTGCGCGAGAGCAGTACGAGCAGGAGGTGATGGAGTTCCTGGCGGAGCTGATCAGGTTCGACACGACCAACCCGCCAGGTAACGAGACGGCGGCGGCCGAGTTCTTGCGCCAGAAGTTTGAGGCGGAGGGGATCGACGCGGAGGTCGTGGAGTCTGAGCCGGGGCGGGGAAGCGTCATCGCCAGGCTTCCCGGCGACGGCTCCCGGAAGTCGCTCCTCCTCCTCTCCCATCTGGACGTGGTTCCGGTTCAGGAAGAGCCACGGTGGTCGGTCGAGCCCTTCGCGGGCGTCGTTCAGGATGGGTTCGTGTGGGGCAGGGGAGCTGTCGATTGCAAGTCGCTCGCGGCGATGAACGCGATGGTCATGCTCCTGCTGAAGCGCTCCGGCGTCAGGCTGGGGGGCGATCTCTTGTACGCGGCGGTGGCCGACGAGGAGATGGGGGGAGCCCACGGAGCCGGCTTTCTGGCGCGGGAGCGGCCACAGGCCGTGCGGGCCGACTACACCATTAACGAAGGGGGCGGCTTCTTTTTCAGCCTGGGCCCCGGCAGGAAGATCTTCGCCATCGAAACGGGGGAGAAGGGCATCCTTTGGCTGCGGCTGAAGTTCAAGGGCCGGCCGGGGCACGGGTCGATGCCCAAGGCGGCCGACAACGCCCTGGTGAAGCTGAGTGACGCCGTCGGCAAGCTCAGCCGTCACCCGACGCCCAAGGCGGTGACGCCGACGGTGCGGGAGTTCATCACCGGCATGCTGGTCGCGCAGTGGGGCACCAGGGGAAGGACGATGGCGCGGCTGCTCCTGGACTCGCCTCTATCGGGGGTGCTGCTGAGGCGGGCGATGAGGGACCCGGAGCGAGTTGGCCAGGTGGACGCCATGCTGCGGATGACCATATCGCCGAACGTGGCGGCGGCCGGCGGGAAAACGAACATCGTGCCTGGGTCGGCCACCCTCACCTGCGACTGTCGCCTCCTTCCTGGCCAGAGCAAGGAGGCGGTGTACGCTGAGCTGCGGAGGGCGGGCCTGAACCTGGCGGATATCGAGATCGAGGAGCTGGAATCGGCCGAGCCGTCCTGGTCGGCCACGGACAACGAGTTCTATCAGACCCTGGAGGACGTGCTGGAAGAGGTGGCGCCGGGGGTGCCCGTGCTGCCGTTTCTGATCCCCGGCACGTCGGACAGCAGATTCGTGCGGGGGCTGGGGAGCATCGCCTACGGGTTCCAGCCCGCCTCGCCCGAGGAGGACGGCAGCGATCTGGCCAGGCGCGTTCACGGGGTGGACGAGCGCATCCGGGTCGATTCGCTCTCCTTCGGCACGGACGTCATCCTGAGGGTGGCCCGGAGAGTGGTCGGCGCCAGCGGCGCGTAGATTTGCCACGAGTTCGGTCTGAAGGCCCAGAGTTAGTTGGAAGCCTAATGGTCATCAAGAAAATAACTGAGCATCCCCTAGACCCCGACCTGAAGGACCGGAGTTACTTGGAAGCCTAAAGGCTTCCGCTACAATAGGCAGGGCTGGGGCCCTACAATAGGCAGGGCTGGGGCCCTGCCCTACCCTTATGTCTCTGGCTGTTCCGGGAGGGGATCATGCCTGTCGTGTATGAGAAGAGGGATCGCATCGCCTTCATCACCCTGAACCGGCCGGAGGTGCTGAACGCCTTTAACCGGGCGATGCACCAGCGGCTGCGAGAGGTGTGGCTGGACTTTCGGGAAGACGAGGAGACGTGGGTGGCGGTGATCAGCGGCGCTGGCGAGCGCGCTTTCTCCGCGGGGCAGGACGTGGGGGAGATCGGCGACCGGGCGGCGGAGGCGGCGCGGCGCAGCTTCTGGGAGACGTGGGTCGGCGAGGACCTTCAGTCGGGCCGGGAGGTGTGG
>JAUYDU010000084.1 GCA_030691665.1 Chloroflexota bacterium | reverse complement strand
GCTTCAGTCGGTGACCTCCGGCGTGGCCAAGAGCGCCCAGGTGGCAGGCCTGGCGGTGGCGGGCAAGACGGGAACGGCGGAGTTCGGGCCGGCCCGGCCGGACGGCACCTATGAGACGCACGGCTGGTTCGTGGGGTTCGCTCCGTACGATAATCCGCAGATAGCAGTGGTAGCGTTTATCGAGCGAGGTGGCGGCTCCCAGAACGCCGCCCCCGTCGCTGCTCGCATCCTGGACTACTACTTCAACCAGCTTTACGTGGCCAACCAGGAGGCACCCTGATGATTCAGTGGCGGACGGTGCGCCACTTTGACCCGTGGATCGTGTTCGCGGGGCTGGCCCTGGCCACCCTGGGCGTTCTGCTGATCTACAGCGCTTCCCGGACCGTCTACCCGGACGGCATCCAGGGGGGGCTGTCGCACCCGGCGGTGCGCCAGCTCATCTTCGCTGCCCTGGGCCTGGTGGTCGTTTTCCTGGTAGCCTGGCTGGACTATCGGATGCTGGGCCAGATCACGCCCACCCTGTACGCGGTGGCCCTGGTGTTGCTGGCGGGCGTGCTGGTGGTGGGGACGAGCACCTACGGAGCGCGGCGATGGCTGGACGCCGGCGGGATATCGGTGCAGGCTTCGGAGGTGGCCAAACTGCTGGTGATCATCGTACTGGCAAAGTACCTGGCCGACCGGCAGTTGGAGATAGGGCAGGTGCGCACCTTCCTGGTGTCGCTGGGGATTGTGGCCTTGCCGATGGCCCTGGTCTTCGCCGAGCCCGACCTGGGGACGGCGTTGATCTTCGGTGCCACCTGGCTGGGCATGATAGTGGTGGCCGGGGCTCGGCCGCAGCAGGTGCTGGCCTTCCTGGCAGCCCTGGCGCTGTCGATCCCGTTCGTGGTGCTGGGGCTGATGGGCGACTACCAGCGAGAGCGCATCGCTGTCTTCCTGAATCCGGCGAAGGACGCCCTGGGCGGCGGCTTCAACATCTTGCAGGCGGAGATCAGCGTGGGCTCGGGCGGCTTCTTCGGCAAGGGGCTCACCGAGGGGACGCAGACGCAGTTGGACTACCTGCAAACGCCAACGCGGGACTATATCTTCAGCGTGCTGGGCGAGGAGCTGGGGCTGATGGGGGCTCTGCTGCTGTTCGCGCTGTTCGCGCTGCTCCTGTTTCGGGGTCTGAGGGCGGCGGACCTGGCTCGCGATCCCTTCGGCCGCCTGATCGCCACCGGTATCGTGATCATGATCCTGTTCCAGGTGTTCATCAACGTGGCGGTGAACATCCGGCTGCTGCCGGTGACGGGCATCCCGCTGCCGTTCATCAGCGCTGGGGGGAGCTCGCTGATCACACTGTTCGTGGCGCTGGGGTTGTTGGAGAGCATCTTATTGCGCCACAAGCAGATCGAGTTCTGACGGGCGCTATCTCTGCCGCAGCCCAGTAGCCATAGTCCATAGCACGCGACCTTAGCCCTGCCCATCGGGACTGGCGCATGGCTGCGCTACCAAAATGAGCAGCACCCCCTAGACCCCGTAGGCGAGGGTCTTCAGACTCTCGCGAAGTTGTGTCGGGGTCTAAAGACCCCGACCTACGAGATCAACTGCGCTACCAAAATGAGCAGGGCTTGCGCCAGAGGCGCATCCTCCGCCAACGGCGGATTCGCCTCAGGCGAAGCCTTCGGCGGAAAAGCCCTGCCTGCCGGCAGGCAGGGCTGCAGCTACGTTGGGGCTTGCCGCCAGGGCGGTTTCCTAGTCGGTGAAGGCCGACGCGACGTGGTCCGGCTCGATCTTGAAGATGACGCGCCGCTCGCCCGGCTGGCGGTAGGGATACCTGTCTTGTCCAAGGTACTTCTTGGCCAGGCTGTCGATGTGCTCCTCGGCGCCCTCGTTGGTCACGTCGACCACCCGTCCCCGCACGGCGGCGTGGGCATAGGGGTTCTCCTGGCTGACGAGGTCAAGGGCGACGCGTGGGTCGCGGCGGATGTTCCTGGGCTTCTGCCTGCCCTCGGCGGTGTTCACAAGGATGTGTGTGCCGTCGAAATCGACCCAGACGGGGGTGACCTGGGGAGAGCCATCCGGCATCAGGGTGGCCAGGTGGGCGAAGTTGGGCTCTTGCAGCAGCTTGCGCACTCCCGGGGATATCTTGGCTGGCATCGTTCCTCCTCCTTCCAATCATTCGTCCGCGCGTGGTGGGTCGCTCCAGCCGCCACGGTACACCAGGTCGTCGAGGGGGATGCGGGCCAGACCCCTGGACTTGGGCCCCGAAGGCGGGGGATAGGCGAAAGGCAAAACGATGGCGACGCGATAGCCATCGGGAAGGCCGAGCACGCGCCGGGCGCAGTCTGCGTCGTGCATCGAGGTGGGGCAAGAGGTGATTCCCTCCGCCCAGGCGGCGATCATCATGTTCTGGGCAGCGCGGCCGGCGTCGAAATCCCAGCCGTTCCCAGATAGGACGATGGCAACGACCACCGGCGCGTAGGGAACGTGCTGGGCGTAGTGACCGCAGGCGGCAAGCTCGTTCTTCTTGGCCGCGTCCTCGATCACCACGAAGCGGCAGGGCTGAGAGTTCTTTGAGCTGCCCGCCATCCGCCCAGCCTGGAGGATACGGCGCAGGGACTCCTCGGGGATGGGCGTGTCCATGTAAAACCTGGTATCCCGTTTGGTGCGAATGCAGGTGTAGACGTCCATGGCTTCTCCCGGAACTCTAGTGCCGTGGCCCAAGCCACGCCCCTGGCGCCGGCATGCTGGAGGGATAGCGCACGCGGCCGGACTCAGCCAGCCTTCTCTGCGTACACCCTGAACCAAACCTTGCCCAGCCCACCGTGCTCCAGACCCACGTCCGGGCACCCGACCATCTGGCTGGCATAGATCGAGTCGTTGGGATCAAGGCCTTCTGCCACCCGGTCAATGACGCTGGCGATGTGGTCGGATATCGAGGCAATGGCCGCTAGGCAGGGGGCAGCCGTGCTCTCGGCGGTGTTCAGGACGGGGAAGTTGATCACGAACTTGTCGCCTGGCTTGAGGCCGGCGAAGCAGTACTTCGACTCCGTGACCTCGGCGACGACCTTCCACTTCATCTTGTCGGGAAGGTTGGTCAGCAGCTTGTTCATGCCGGGGGAGAGCTTGGCCAGGTCTTCGTCGGTGATG
>JAUYDU010000075.1 GCA_030691665.1 Chloroflexota bacterium | reverse complement strand
TCGGAGGCCATCCTCTCGGCCATGGCCACTGCCTCGTCGTAGACGAAGCCCTCGCCGCGGTAGATCTCGATGAGCTCGGCCATCTCCTCGGCCGGGTGGTGCTCGATCTCCCGCGCCTCCCGCGCCAACTCGGCGGTCTGCACCTCTCGCTCGGCCTTGGATCCCAGGGAGCTGCCGGCGGCCATGGACAGCATGCCAGCCACCGCCGCCGCCAGGGCGGCGATGACGACGGTGCGGTTGTCGACCCCAGCGCCAACCACTGAGGCGGCCAGGGCGGCGGTGGTAAGGAGGCCGTCCTGCATGCCGAAGATGACCTCGCGGATGCGGCTGAACGCCTCGATGCGGCCCTTCTCGGTGTACACTTCGCTGGTCTGGGCCGAGGCGTCGGCAGGGGCGGCGGTAGGAGGCATCGACTCAGGGGCCGCGGCCGGGTGGGGCTCGGGTTCGGCGCGGGGCGCCCCGACCGCGGTCGGGGCCGCCTTCTTCCCCTGCTGCTTCTCCAGACCCTGGAGGGTGTGGCGGAAGATCTGGACGTGATGCCTCTCTCCTTCCAGGGCCAGGCGAAAGGTCTCGGCGGCGTCCAGCCGACCCTCGTCCAGGGCCTCCTGGATCATGCGGGGGTACATGGCCTCCAGCTCGTAGGCCTCCTCTTCAGCCACCTTCTTGAGGTTGTCCAGGCTGGAGCCCGTCTCGCCCATCACTCGGAAGTGGCTGAGGGCGTGGATGGTCTCGGCGCCGGCCGCCTCCATGAACACGGCGGCCACCTGGGGCAGGCTCTCCTCCATGGCCTTGAGGGCGTAGGCAGTGTACATCCGGTTGGCCTTGGCCTCGCCCAGGAAGGCGCTCCAAAGGTTTCTCTCCGTCTTGGTCATGCCCATGGCGATATCCCTTCGCTGCGCTCAGGGCAGGCTCCTCGAACAGTGCCAATGGTCAAAAGGCCCCGACAGATCGGGGCCTTAGACCCGCCTCGGGCGGGCAGGTAGCGTGTCCCGTGATCTATTCTAGCTCAGGAGGCTCCTCGGGGGCGAAGGCGGCGGCTGGGGCGAGGGGCTCAGTCTTGCGGCGGATCTCGGCTTCGATCTCTTCGGCCAGTTCGGGGTTCACTCGCAGGAATTCCTTGGCGTTCTCCCGCCCCTGGCCGAGACGGGTGTTGCCGTAGTTGAAGAAGGAGCCCTGCTTGGCGATGATCTCGGCGGCCACTGCCAGGTCGACGATGTCGCCCTCGCGGCTGATGCCCATGCTCTTGCCAGCGAAGAGCATGTCGAACTCGGCGGTGCGGAAGGGGGGCGCCACCTTGTTCTTGACGACCTTGGCCCGCACGCGGCTGCCCACCACTTGGTTCCCTTGCTTGATTGCCTCCGCCCGCCGCAGGTCGATGCGCACCGAGCTGTAGAACTTGAGGGCGCGGCCGCCGGGCGTGACCTCTGGGTTGCCGAAGAAAACGCCGATCTTCTCCCGGAGCTGGTTGATGAAGATGACGGCGGTGCCGGAGCGGTTGATGACCGAGGTCAGCTTGCGCAGGGCTTGGGACATGAGGCGGGCCTGGAGGCCGGGCAGGGAGTCGCCCATGTCCCCTTCGAGCTCGGCCTTGGGCACGAGGGCGGCCACGCTATCGACGACGATGACGTCGACGGCGTTGCTGCGCACCAAAGCCTCGGTGATCTCCAGGGCCTGCTCGCCGGTATCAGGCTGCGAGACCAGCAGGTCCGGCACATTCACCCCCAGAGCAGCGGCATAGATGGGGTCGAGGGCGTGCTCCACATCAATGTAGGCGCCCAGGCCCCCCGTCTTCTGGGCCTGGGCGATGACGTGAAGGGCCAGGGTGGACTTTCCCGTCATCTCTGGCCCGAAGATCTCGGTGACGCGGCCGCGGGGGATGCCGCCGACCCCCAGGGCCATGTCCAGGGCCAGGGAGCCGGTGGGCACCACCTCTATCGCCAGACGGCGGGAGGCTTCGCCCAGGCGCATGATGGCCCCCCGCCCAAACTGCTTCTCGATCTGGCCTATCGCCCGGTCCAGGGCTCGCAGCTTCTCGTCGGTGCTCATGCCCGGTGTCCCCCTTACCCCGATGTGCCGAGGAACGATTGCCGGGCGAATCATAGCACGGGGCAGGGGGCAAGACAAGCGCTATCCACACTGCGGGATGAATCCCGCAGCTTCTAGTATCGAATCTATGAAGCTGCGGGTTTTAACCCGCAGGGCCACGTGCCACCCGCTCTAGGCCAGGGCCCGCTGGGCCGCCTGGCCGATGATCTGGAGCAGGATCATCGCCACGAAGGGGCTGAAGTCCATCATGCCAAAGCGGGGCATGATGCTACGCAGCGGGGCGAGGATGGGCTCGGTGATCTCGTGGAGGACGACCAGCAGCGGGTTGCTGGGATCGATGGGGAAGGCCAGGGTGACCCAAGAGAGGAGCACTCGCAGGAAGACGGCGGCGGTGAGGACGTTGATCAGGATCTGAACGAAGAGGGCAAAAGTTTCGATGCCTAGCCTCCCAGGCGCTTGGCCTTGTCGTAGGCCGCCATCACCGCCTCGGCGAAGGCGGCGCGGACGCCAGCCTCCTCCAGGGCCAGCAGCCCCTCGGCGGTGGTGCCGCCGGGGGAAGTGACCATGTTGCGCAGGTCGGCCGGGTGCTTGCCGGTCGCCTGGGCGTAGCGGGCCGAGCCGAGCATGGTCTGGATGACCATCGGCGTGGCCAGCTCGCGGCGGATGCCGATGTGCACCGCGGCGTCGATGAGGGCCTCCATCACCAGGAAGATGAAGGCCGGCCCGCTGGCGCTGACGGCGGTGGCCATGTCGATGTACTTCTCGTCGTCGACGTAGATCTCCTGCCCCAGGGCGCTCAGAACGCGGCCCACGTCGTCCCGACCCTTGCGGCCCACCGCATCGGTGGCTGTCCACACGACCAGGCCTTCGCCGATCTGGGCGGGAGTGTTGGGCATCGCCCGCACGATGGCCACGTGACGGAGTCGATCGCGGAGGGAGCTGATGCTGACGCCGGCCATGATCGAGAGGACCGTCTGGTCGGCATCGATGCGGCCGCCGATTCTTTGAGCCACCGAGGGGAACTCCTGGGGCTTCACTGCCAGGACGACGATGTCGGCGCCTTCAACGGCGACGGTGCTCTTATCCGACACCCTGACGCTGTAGGTGCGCTGAAGGTGCTGGCGGCGGCGGCCGACCACGTCGCAGGCGGCCACCTCGGCGGCCTGGGCGACGCCCTTGGTCAGGACGGCGCTGATGATGGCCTCGCCCATGACGCCGCCACCGATGACAGCTAGCTTCATCTCAGGGGTTCCCTCCGGGCGTCTGCCTCTCGCCGAAGATGGCACGGCCGATGCGCACGAGGGTGGCTCCTTCCTCGATGGCCACCTCGAAGTCGTCGGTCATCCCCATAGATAGCTCGGGCAGGCCCAGGGCGTCCCGCAGGCGGCGCAGGTCGCGGAAAATGGGTCGCACCTCTTCGGCCCGCCGAAGGCGGGTTAGGGGGGCGACGGTCATCAGGCCGCGCACCTCCAGGCGGGGCAGGCGGGCAACGGCCTCGGCGGCCTGAAGGGCCTCCTGGGGGGAGAAGCCGAACTTGCCGGCCTCGCCGACCACGTTCACTTCCAGCAGGACGGGCAGGGCACGCTCAGCGCGATGGCTGAGCACCTCGGCTAGGCGGAGGGAATCCATGCTGTGGATTATATCAAAGAGGTCGAGGGCTGTCTTGGCCTTGTTGGTCTGGAGGTGGCCGACCAGATGCCAGGTGACGGGCAGGTGACGCAGGGAGGGGATCTTGGCGGCGGCCTCCTGCACCCGGTTCTCGCCGATGTGGGCGATGCCGGCGGCGGCCGCCTCTTCGATGGCGCTGGCGGGGAAGGACTTGCTCACGGCCACGATGGTGACCTCGGCGGGGGAGCGGCCGGCCCGCTCGGCTGCCCGCGCCACTCGCTCCTGAACGAGCGCCAGCCTGTCAGCGACGGTGGTGACCCGCATCCTGGCCTCATCATAGCACCTTCGGCCTGACCCGCCAGAGGCGGGCGGGCTCAGGACAGGCTCAGGCATGGGGAGGGGGAGGGCGATGGCTCTCCCACCGGGCGAAGGCGGCGACGGCCAGGGCGATGGCGGTCAGGGCGAGAAGGCCGAAGCCCCAGTGGATGGCGAAGGCGACGAAGACGCCCACGACGGCGAGTAAGACGGCCACCAGGGCCAGCACAGGCCAGAAGAGGATGCCGTAGACGAGGCGGGTGAGCAGCCAGAACTCGTGCCAGAAGGAGGGTGGCCGCGGCGGCTGGTACATGGTCTCATTGGAGGAAGAGGGAAGAAGGAAGAAGGAAGAGGACGTGCTCCCTGGCCCCTGCTCCTCCCAAGCATATTCTAGCGCAGGGCGGCGGCGGTTTGATTGTTCTGGCGAGCTGAATCTGGTTTTTTGATAGTTGTGGGGAAGGATTTGCGGTTTTGGGCCCTGGCTAGATAGGGCGACGGGTCAATTTGGTTGATCGTTTGGGGGCGCTGGCTCCGGGATGGTCGGGGCCTTCGCGAAGGCCGAGGCTATTATGGGCCATGCGCTCGGGAGCGCGAAGGGGTGGTTGGCGCGGGTTGGGGCTAGGGGCTTGGCCAGGGGGATCGGCAGGCCCGCTACGGCTCGCCGAGCAGTTTCTTCCGCTGAGCCCAGAATTCCCTAGCAGGGGTAAGCACCAGCACGTCGACAGGGCCGCCCACATTCTTCGGCCTCGCCTCGAAGCGCATGGTGTCTATTGTCGTTTGAACGGCATAGATGGCGAAGTCGATAGCGTCCTGAACGTTCATGGCGTTCCAGACGATGGGATGACTCTGGATGGGCTGTGGCTTTCCGTCTTCCCCTCTGACGTGCGTGGCGTTGACAAGGCGAGCGATGATATCTGGCTGGCCACCCCACGAGGCGCCGTAGAAGACTTCCCCGGTGTCGGGCCTAGCGTTTTTCCTGACCACCTCGTTCCTACCCACGTGGCAGTAGTAAACGTGGGGAACGCTACTCTGTCCCTCTTTAGTGAACCCGCCTACGTGGAACGCAGTGTCAACGCCTGCAAACTTCCGCCGCATCACCTCCACCAGCTTCGTCGCCACAGATTGCGCGCTGTCGCTCTCGCCTAGGTTCTCCTCGCAGAAGCGCCTCAGGTGGCTCTCCACGCTGATCCCCTCGAGGATGGACTGCCCGAACGCGCTGACGCCGACCTCAGGCGACTCAACCAGGAAGGTCTTGTACGCGAAGTCAGAAGCGACGGTTTCGACCTTCATATCCTGTCCGTCAGGGGACTTGCCCTCTATTGTAAGAAACTGCCGACTGTCTGACGCCATTACGATCGCCTCGGGCACGAACACGGTTATTACAAAGGACACTTGCTCCCCCCGAGCGCATTGGAACCGACGTTTGGAAAGCCTGTTTTTATCCTACGTTGCGTGCTGGCTTCTGTCAACTCATCTTGTTTACCCACACTTGGTGTAGCCGCAGCTCCGGCAGACGAGGCAGCCCTCCTGGTAGAAGAGGATGGCGCCGCAGTCGGGGCAGCCCAGGCCGGAGCTGTCGGGGGAGATGGGCATGCCGTTCTCGTACCTCAGCACGGGGTTGTGGCTGTTGGGCTTAGCGCCCGGCACGAACTTCAGCTCCAGCCAGCGGAAGATGTAGTCCACCAGCGAGGTCGCCCAGGGGATGTCGGGGTTGTTGGTGCGGCCGTAGGGCTCGAAGCGGGTGTTCTTCAGCTTGCGGGTGAGGTCCTCCAGGGGGACGCCGTACTGCATGGCGACCGAGGTCATGAGGGCGACGGCGTCCATCAGGCCGGAGACGGTGGAGCCCTCTTTGGCGATCTTGACGAAGATCTCGCCGGGGCGGCCGTCGTCGAACAGGCCGACGGTGAGGTAGCCCTCCTGCTCGCCGACGGCGAACTTGTGGGTGATGGAGCGGCGCTCGTCGGGCAGGCGACGACGGTAGGGGGCACGGGTGTCGGCTCCTTCGCTCCGCTCGAGGACAGGGCTGGGGACAGGTTCGGGGCGGGCCTGTTCTCCCTCGGTTCCTGGCCCCAGGGTCATACGGGCTGGGGCAAGCCCAGCCCCTACCTCAGGCTCCTGCTCCGGGCCCTTGACGTTGAGGGTGGTGTGGGCCAGCACCTGCATGTCGCGGGAGCCGTCGCGGTAGACGGTGATGCCCTTGCAGCCCTGGCGATAGGCGAGCCAGTAGGCCTGGGCCACGTCGTCCTGGGTG
>JAUYDU010000073.1 GCA_030691665.1 Chloroflexota bacterium | reverse complement strand
GCTGATGACGTGCCGCTGCTGCATCTTCAACTCAAGCGGGTCCTCAATGGTGATGATCCGCTCGGAATCGGGGATAAAGGCGGACAGAGCATTGAGAAGGGTGGTCTTGCCGGTGCCGGTACCACCCGACAGGAGGATATTCAGGCGAAGTTCCACACACGCCCCCAAGAACTGGGCCACCTCAGGGCTGACACTGCCCACCGCCACCAGGTCCTCCATGGTCATCTTGTCCAGGCGGAACTTGCGGATGGTCAGGGTGGGGCTCTTAGGAGCCAGGGGCGGGATGATCACGTTCACTCGCGAGCCATCGGGCAGCCGAGCATCCACCATGGGGGAGCTCTCGTCAACCCGCCGCCCCAGGGGGGCGACGATCCGCTCTATGATCTGCGTCACGTGCTTGGTATCGCGAAAACGAACGTCGGTCTGATAGAGAATGCCGTCGCGCTCAAAGTAGACCTCGTCGGGAGCGTTCACCATCACCTCGGAGATAGAAGCGTCGTGGATCAAGGGCTCGATCGGCCCCAGCCCCACTACCTCGTCCACTACCCGAGTAGCCACGGCATCCCGCACCAGCGCGTTCAGGCTCTCCCTCGCCAGCAGAGCCTTCACCGCCTCCTCCACCGCCTGCCGCCGCTTGTCGGGAGGCATAGCCTCCAGCTTCTCGGTCTCCAGCTCATCGATCAGCTTCTGGTGGAAGCGGTAGACCAACTGCTCCAGCTCCTCCCCCAGGCGGGTCGACGGGTGGAGCTGTGGCGGCGCCGCTGAAGGCGTCTCGTCCGGCGGGTGGTTGCCGTCGTCGTCTCCGCGTGCTCGGCTACGTTGCCAGCGCCACTGACTCATGTCTCTCCTTCTCTGTCTGCCCTATCTCTCCACAGCCTCTTTTACGGGTGACTCCACCACCCGCTCCGGCGACTCTTTCCCGCCGTCGCTCGGAGCTTCCGCCTGCCCCGCTCCTATCACCGCGATCCGCTCGCCCAGGCGCTCCAGCATCCCCTTGGGCCTCAGGCGAATACCGCTGACTGCGCAGGCCAGCTCGATGAAACTCTCGGATGCCTTGGACTTGGGCTTGGCAACCACTATGGGCGTGCCCAACTGGGTAGCCTGGGAGATGTTGCGGTCGTAGGGGATCGACCAGAAGACCTCCTTGCCGAGAATCCGCCGAACGTCGATGCGGCTATCCCCGTGGGTATCGTTGGTATGGTTAATGACTATCTTGATCTTCTCCGCCGGGAACGACCAGGAACGAAGCATCTCCAGGGCCAGGATCGTATCCTTCAGGCTGGCCAGATCGAGCGTCGCTATCAGCAGAACGATCGTGGACATCTCCAGGGCGCGGGTCACGATATCGTTGAAGGCCCCGGGGGTGTCCAGGATCACGTAGTCGTGGGTCGTCGCCAGGACGGTCACCATCTTCTCGATGTGACCGGGGTGGACGCTGTGCCATTCGGACGGCCTGATCGGTGCCGGCAGGATCGCCACCCCGCTGCCGTGGGTGTACAGGCAGGAATGCACAGCCTCGCGGTCGATCTCGTCGTCGGGCAGCGCCAGGTCAGCAATGCTGCGGTCGGTGGGAATGTCCATCAGGATCGCCACGTCGCCAAAACGGGTGTCCAGGTCCACCAGGGCAACTGATTGGTTGGTCCTCTGCACCAGGGCGGCCGCCACATTGGTAGCGATGGTCGTCTTGCCGATCCCCCCCTTGGCCCCGAAGATGGTGAGCACGGTCCCGTAGGCCTGAGGCTCCACCTCCCCCGTCAGCCGCTGCTGCCGTCTCTCCTCCTGAGCGAGAACCTCATGGATGGAGTGGCTCAGGTCCTCATCCTTGAGGGGAGCTATCAGGTAGTCCTTCACCCCTATCTGCATCGCCCGCCGGATAACGCTCGGGTCGCTGATCGACGAGTAGGCGACGATGGGCGTCTGCGGCAGAACGTCGGCCACCGCCTCGATGGTCTGCAAGGAGCGAGCGATGGGCTCCTCCAGGGCGATCACCACCGCCTCCGGCGTCGTCTCGCGAGCCAGGGTGATGGCCTCCATACCGTAGCCGGCGGCCCCCATCACCGCGAACCCAGACAGGGCCAGCATCCGCTGGGTCTCCGCCCGGGTGTTCGGGTCCTGGTCAATTATGATGACCTTGGGGTTTCTCGCCATTAGCTTCCGGCCTTACCTCTCCAGTCTCCCTCGGCTACTGTTGGAACAGGTCCTGCACTTCCTTGATACGCGGCGCTAGCTGCAGCCACGTCCTGATAAGGGACTCGAAGACCGGCAACGACACCAACTCGAAGTCGCTCATGGCGTCCACAGAGGCTTGCTGCTCGTCGCCGAAGGAGCGCAGGGCCAGGCGAAGGGTGGCCTTCTCGTCGGCCATGGCCAGGGTCTGCGCCTGCGCTGGCGTCACCAACAGGGTCACCGTGGTCGCCTCAGGGTTGGGGTCTGCCCGCTCAATGGGCACCCGCTGGGCTACACTGCCGTCGCCGCCATCCGAGGCCGAGCCCTCGCCGCTGCCCTCGGGCACAACCTCGCTCACCTCCTGGTCCACCGCCAGCACCTCCACGTTCTGGAGGATGGTCATGGCCAGATGTGACTCATCCAGGGGTGGCGGCAGGTCCGATTTGATGTTGGCCACCATGATCACGTCTACGAAGTCGCCCGGCAGCACCAGGCCGCCGGCGCTGATGACCTGCTCCACCTTGATGGACATGGCACGTTTCCCCTCTGGGACGATGTAGGACAGGGGGAGCTTCTCCCCCTTGGGAACCGCAATCCCGCCTGCCGCCACCCGGTTGCCCAGGATCTGCTCGTCGGCGGTGATAGGAAAGCGGGCCACCCTGCCCACCACCGCATCGGTGGAAGTCAAGGCCTCAGAGAGTACCGCGTCGGCGGCGATAGCCTTCACTTTCACCATGTCCTCGGTAACGCGGGTGCCGGCGGAGATCTCGGTGGCCGCCACCACCACCGACTTGGTGGTGCCGGATGGCGCCCCCTCCTCGCCGCCCGAGCGGCTGAGGTAGACAAAGACCAACACAGCGCTGATGAGGCCCAGGAAAAGAGCCAGGAATAGGACCACTTTATTGCTTCTGCCCCCGAGAACATGGTTTCGAATCATGGCTCTCCCCTCTTGTCGGCTACTTTACCGACGTCTCGCCAGCTAGCGAGGCTTCAAGCGTGAGCGGCCCCCTAACGACCGCCCACACTGAATAGACGCGCCAATCGAACAGCCCGTTACCAACTATTGTCACCCCCGGGCCTATTCCACCAGCTTGAGGC
>JAUYDU010000072.1 GCA_030691665.1 Chloroflexota bacterium | reverse complement strand
CGAGGAGCCGGGCGGCGAGGCCGCCCTGGCCGGAGTCGATGGCATCGTGGTGCCCGGTGGCTTCGGCGAGCGGGCCATCGAGGGCATGGTTCGCGCTGCCCGCTACGCTCGCCAGCAGGGCCTGCCCTACCTCGGCCTCTGCCTGGGTATGCAGATCATGGTCGTCGAATTTGCCCGCCACCTCTTCCAGAGCGATGCCCCTCATTCCACCGAGTTCTGCCCCGACACGCCCTACCCGGTCATCAGCCTCCTCTCCGAGCAGGAGGGCATCGAGGAAAAGGGCGGCACCATGCGCCTGGGCAGCTACCCCTGCCATCTGGTGCCGGGAACCAGGGCCTTCGCCGCCTACAGCGAGCCCCAGGTCACGGAGCGGCACCGCCATCGCTACGAGTTCAACAACGCTTATCGCGACCCCCTGGCCCAGGCCGGCCTCATCCCCAGCGGCCTCTCGCCTGACGGCACCCTGGTGGAGGTCTGCGAGCTGCGGGATCACCCCTGGATGGTCGGCTCCCAGTTCCATCCTGAGTTCCGCTCCCGACCCAACCGCCCCCATCCCCTCTTCCGCGACTTCCTCGGGGCAGCCGCTCAGAGGGCAGGGCAGACGCCTGTCGCCAGAGCCGCCGTCGAAGAAGCATCCCCGCGCCTGTAAGCCCTGCTGATCTCGTTCAGATACCTGCCGTATACCTGCACGTAGAGTAGATTGTGAGAACGCACACGAACTGCTAAAATTCCCCCGATGAACTATCCCGTCTGGGAAGTCCCTCTCCTCGGTGGCGGGCTACTTATCGCTGGCGTAGCCATCGTTCACGTCTTCATCGCCCACTTCGCCATCGGCGGCGGCCTCTTCCTGGTGCTCACGGAGATGAAGGGCTACCGCGAAGGCGATGGGCGGATCATCGACTACGTCCGTCTCCACTCCCGCTTCCTCATCCTGCTGACGCTGGTGCTGGGCGCCCTGACGGGGGTGGGCATCTGGTTTACCATCAGCCTCGTCCAGCCCGCCGGCACCTCCGCACTCATCCGCAACTTCATGTGGATCTGGGCCATCGAATGGGTCTTCTTCGGCGTGGAGATAGCCGCCGCCTTCGTCTACTACTACGGCTGGGATCGCCTGGATCGCCGCACCCACCTAACGGTCGGCTGGATCTACTTCGGCGCCGCCTGGATCAGCCTGTTCCTTGTCAACGGCATCATAAGCTTCATGCTCACGCCGGGCGACTGGCTGAAGACCCACAACATCCAAGACGCCTTCTTCAACCCCAGCTTCTTCCCCTCCACCTTCATGCGCACCTGTGTGGCCGTGGCCCTGGCTGGGCTCTACGCCTTCGTCACCGCCGCCCTGTTGCGGGAGGAGGACCTGCGGGCGAACATGATCCGCTACTCTGCCCGCTGGCTGGTGCCCGCCTTCTTGCTATTGCCCATGGGCGGGTTGTGGTACTTCGCTGTCATTCCTCAGGACGCGCGGGAACTGTCCCTGGGCGGCGCGCCGGTGGTAATGGTGTTCCTTGCGCTGAGCGTGGGCCTCTCGGCCCTCATCTTCGCCTACGGCACCTTCGGTACCGCCATCGAGCCCCGACGCTTCTCCCTGGCCGCCGCCCTGGTCCTGCTGGCAATGGGCCTGGCCGTCACGGGCTCCTCCGAGTGGGTGCGGGAGGCCATCCGCAAGCCCTACATCATCTACGATTACATGTACGCCAACTCCATCCGCGTGGAGGATGCGCCGACGGTGCAGGCGCAGGGGGCGCTGGCCAGCAGCAAGTGGGCCACGGTGAGAACAGTGACTCCGGAGAACCGGATCCAGGCCGGAAAGCAGGTGTTCCGCCTGCTCTGCTCGTCCTGCCACACCGTCGATGGCTACAACGCCATTCGTCCCTTCGTGCGAGACTGGCCGGAGGACTACATCCAGCAGCAGCTAGGCCAGCTCAACGTGCTCAAGCCCATCATGCCGCCCTTCCTGGGCAACGAGCAGGAGCGGGACGCCCTGGCGGCCTGGCTGGCCACCCTGGGCAATCAGGAGCAGCAGCCGTGATCCCCGACCCCGACCCCATCCCCCTGCCCGCTCCGGCTGGCCTGCTGACTGCCCTCCTAGTGCTGACCTTCGTCCTGCACATCCTGGCGATGAACGTGACCCTGGGCGGTACGGCCATCGCCACGGTTAGCGATTTCGTCGGCCGCCGCCGCGCCGACGAGCGCTATCGCCTCCTGGCCCGCCACCTGGTCTCCCTCCTCCCAATAACCCTGGCGGCCACCATCACCTTAGGCGTAGCGCCGCTGCTCTTCGTGCAGACCCTCTACGGCCAGTTCTTCTACACCTCCTCCATCCTGTTGGCCTGGCCCTGGTTGGCGGTGGCGCCGCTGGTCATCGTCGCCTACTACGGCATCTATCTTTACGCCTGGCAGGGCGAACGCCTGGGTGACCGGCGCATCTGGGTGGGCATGGGGAGCGCCCTGCTCCTGATGGTGGTGGCCTTCCTCTACGTGAACAACATCACCCTGATGCTCACCCCCGACCGCTGGCAGGACATCTACGCCTCCCACTCCAGCGGCCTCTTCCTCAACGGCGAGGAGGCCACCCTGGTGCCCCGTTTGCTCCACTTCCTGGTGGCGGCGCCGGCGGTGGCGGGCGCCGCGCTCGTGGTCTACGCCCTGTTCATGAAGGGCCGCTCGCCCGAAGGCTACTGGACGTGGGCCGCTCGCTACGGCGCCCTTTGGTTCCTGGTGCCCACCGTCATTCAGGCGGCGCTGGGCCCGTTGTTCCTCTTCCGCCTCCCCTCCGCCGTGCGCGACCCCTTCGTCGGCGACGATACACTTCGCACAGCCCTGCTCCTGGCGGGCATCGGCGCCGCGGTCCTCGGGCTGCTGGCCATGGCCGCTGCCCTGCGCCTGCGCAACCCCTTGCCGCCGGGCCTGGCCGGCGGCCTCTGTCTCGTAGCCGCCGTGAGCTTGATGAGCATCACCCGCCACCTGGTGCGCGACGAATACCTCTCGCCCCGCTTCTCCACCGGCGACCTGGCGGTAGACAGCCAGACGGCCCTCATCGTTCTCTTCTTCGTGCTGCTGGCGGGCGCCGTCGCTGTGGTGGGCTACATGGCGCGCGCTATCCTGCGGGCGCCGGGGCCAGCGCCGCCCCAGTAGGCCACGCCGCCGCACCCTGAAAAGCGCCGCATGAAAGAAACCGAACCCATGCCCCAGCCTTCAGGCGGGCGTGCGCAATCTCGCAACAACGAGCCACCGCTCGCCATAGACAACATCTGCTCTCGTTCAGATACCTGCCGTACGCCTGCTTTCCCGCAGGCCTGAAAGCAGTTACAATTCGATCTGGCGGATGTGAGCATGCGTCTATTCCTGGACACGGCCAGCGTCGACGAGATCCGCGCGGCGGCCAAGCTGGGGGTCATCTCCGGCGTCACCACCAACCCCAGTCTGTGGGCCAAAGCGGGCGGCGGCAACTACCGCGACGTCGTTCTGGAGATCGCCACCATTGTCGACGGCCCCATCTCCGCCGAAGCCACCTCCCGCGACGTCGACGGCCTAGTGGAGGAGGCGCGCCGTATCGCTTCCTGGCATCCCAACGTGGTGGTCAAGATACCCATCGACGAGGTCGGCCTGGAGGCCACTTCCCGCCTGGCCAAGGAGGGTGTGAAGGTCAACATGACC
>JAUYDU010000061.1 GCA_030691665.1 Chloroflexota bacterium | reverse complement strand
TACGGCCGCCGAGCCCGCCGACGTGGTCATCTACGGCGTGCCGAACTGGAGCCCCTACGCCACCTTCGCTCGCATGACTCCGCTTCTTACCCTCGTCTCTACGGCGTTGGGCTACATGGGCGGCTACATCGAGGCCCTGGGCAAGCCCGGCTGCTCGGTGGTTCTTGCTACTCCCTGTCCCGAAGAGTGGGATGAGGAGCACCACCCCGCTCACCAGGAAGTCTGGGCCCGGGTGCTGACGCAAACCGTTGACCCCTACGAGATCAGCGCCCAGTTCACCGACGAGTTCGCCACTAGGGCCGACTACATCGAGCGCTATCGGCAGGGCTATGCCTACCACCCGGTCCACGCCATTCTGGCCACCCACCCGCTGAAGCGGCTGCGACACGCCGGACGGGTCTTCGTGGCTGGCGCATTGGACCCGGCGGTGCCCCGCCACCTGGGCTTCATCCCCAGCCGGACGGTGGAGGACGCCGTCGCCGAGGCGGAGCGCATACACGGTCGCGACTGTTCCATCGTCTGCGTTAAGCAGCTCCCCTAGCTGTGGCTGGTCTACAATCGGTGGGCTGCTTCTCTACCTCCGCCTCTTGGTCTTAAACCAAATACGTTAACAAGAGTTGACCTCGTAGGTCGGGGTCTTTAGACCCCGACACAACTTCTCCATTGAATGGGGTGTAAGCCTAAGGGTCATCAAGGAAAACAAATTCCCCTGCGGATTGAAATCCGCAGCTTTGACCGAAGCTGCGGGTTTTAACCCGCAGAAAGCCATCAAATAGTTAATGACCATCAGACCCCGACGGTGATTTTGCGAGGGTCTGAAGACCCTCGCCTACTGCCTTACGAGCCCAAAGGGCGAGGCGACCCCCGGCCGGTATTTGGTGGCAAGAATGCGCGCTTCCATGAGGTGCCCAAGAGACCCTTCGCTGCGCTCAGGGTGACAGCATGACCCACTGTCATTCTGAGCAAAGCGAAGAATCTGGCCGAGCGAAGCGAAGAATCTGACTTCGCACGCGGATTGCCACAGCTAGGCACTGCGCCCGGTCGCGGCCCACCCAGGCGGGCGGCCGTCTGGCCGCGGCACGACGATCACCCCTTCCTCGGCATCCCCCACCTCCTCCGCCAGGCCCCGCCCGTACAGATACGCCGTGTACGCCGCCACGACGGCATCCAGCTCATCGTGGCTAAGGCGGCCTTCTCGCTCCCTCAGGCCCGGCACCAGGCCCTCCAGCCGCTCGCGGAGCCACTGGCACCCGGCCGCCGTCGCCTTCTTCGGCACCGGCTTGCCGAAAAGCTGCACCTTGCTGGCATAGGGGTATATCTCGATGACTTTGATGCTCATCGCCTCCAGGCACGCCCGTAGGCCGATAGCGCGGTAGATCATGGGCTTGATGAACGATTTCTTGGTCGTCGCATAGAGGCTGATCCCCTGCCGGTACAGCTCCCGCTCGGCAGCGCGGAGGGCACCTTCCGGCGGAGGGCAGATGCCCTGAGGACAGGGCCATTCCAGGCAGTGCCAGCCCTTCGGGTAAAACAAGGGCGCGTCGATGGCGGCCAGCCTCGGCTGGTGCGCTTCGGCGAGCGCCAGGATGGCAGCGTCGGTGGACAGGCGCCCGACATGGAGGAGTGCCGCCGAGCCGTCTAGGACAGCGCATCCGGAGGGCTTCTTCTCGGAGGAGCTTAGGTCGATGCCCAGATAGAGGGCCATCGCGTTGTCAGGACACGCTGTGGGCGATCACAACGATGGCCAGCCCCACGGCGGCCACCGCCGCGAACTCCGCGCCCGTTGCCAGGTCGAGCTGCCGCAGCAGGTAGTTCTGCGCTACGCCCGTCGCGATGTACAGAGCCAGGAGGAGGAAAGCCGCCGCCAGGAAGCCCTCCAGGGGCAGGAAGTGGAGCGCCCAGGTCACCTGGGCCAGGACCAGGGCAATGGCCCCCGCATAGACGAGCGTCGGCCTGACCGCCAGCGCCACCTCGCGCAGCATCTCCACCGACAGCAGCAGGCTCACCACGCCCACGCTGAACGCCGCCGCCAGCAGCCCCAGCTCGAACTCGTACACCACGGAGAAGAAGGCGAAGGCAGCAATGTAGGCGGCGATGTTGACCGCCAGCCGGGCGGCGGTGTAGGCGGGCGGGCGGGCGTCCACCGACAGGTACTCGCCGTACAGGACGGCGGCAAAGGCCGGGACGGTGGCCACGGCCGCCCCTATCGAGGCGTAGCCGCCCACCACGTCCTCCAGGAACAGGCCGCCGCCGAGAGCGAGCAGAGCCGGCAGGAACAGGAAGGCCGCAGTGTCGTCTGGGCGGGCGAAGGGGCTGGCCGGATGCGAGCGGACGACGCCGTCGGTGCCCAGGGCGGCCAGGCCCGCTAGCAGGAGCAGGATCCACCCCTGGGTGGGCTCGATGGCCAGGTAGAAGGCCATTCCCACGCCCAGCACGACGGCCAGCAGGCCGGCCCGGTCGGAGCGGGGCAGCGCTTGAACGGCTGTATCCACGTGGGCGATCCTAGCCCAGGAGTCAGGCCCTGTCAAACGGGATGCCGTTTCGATGATGGCCCTAAAGAGGATTTCCCCGCGGATTGATGGTCATTAGGAAAATAAAGGCTCAAGCCCGGCATAGCGCTATGTAGCGGAAGCCTTTAGGCTTCCACCCCATGTCATGGAGGCCTGAAGGCCTCCGC
>JAUYDU010000059.1 GCA_030691665.1 Chloroflexota bacterium | reverse complement strand
GTCGGTGCCGGGGCGGATGGGCACCCACTCGTCGGCCTTGGCAGCGGTGACGGAGTAGCGGGTATCCACGTAGACAAGCTTGAAGCGGTTGGGGCGGCCGCGCCGCATGTGGCCGTAGGAGCGCAGGAGCAGCGTGGTGGGTCGCCAGGCCTCCAGGAACGCCCCCCCGAAGCTGATGACGTAGTTAGTGTTCACCCAGTCATATCCGGCATAGGCCTTCCAGCCCTGGGTCAAGTAGTGGGCCTGGGGCGAGCCGTCCTCGCAGATGCTGGAGTGGCCGACGTCGTTGGGGGAACCGTAGGCCTGCAAGAAACGGCCGATGAAGCCACCCATCTGGCCCCGGTTGCGGCCGCTCAGGAACACTACCTTGTGGGGTTCGCCGCGATCGCGGATTTCCTTGAGCTTGGCCGCCACCTGAGCGCTGGCCTCTTCCCACGATACCCGCTCCCACTGGCCGGAGCCCTTCTGTCCCGCTCTGCGCAGTGGGCCCTTGATGCGATCAGGGTCGTACAGCACCTGGAGGCCGATCTGGCCCTTGGGGCAAATGCGTCCCTCATTGATGGGGTGCAGGGGGTTGCCCTCGATCTTCACAGCGCGGCCGTTCACTACCCGCACCAGGATGCCACATCCGGCCGGGCACTGAAGGCAAACGCTGGGCACCCACTTCTCTTCGCGGGCAGCCGACGGGGCTCGCCCCGACCTGTCGGGGCCCCCTTCGCCTATCCAGCGCGACAACAGGGGCGGACTCGCACCGGCGGCGGCTGCCAGGGCCGCCCCGGTGCCGCTGGCCTTTAGGAACGTGCGTCGGCTAACCCTCATGGCGTTGTCCAAACCTCCCTGGACCAACTACTGCGGCCGATCAACTCGACGTAAACACAGCGGGAGCCATCTGGCTATCGTGTCGCCATCGCGGAAGGTGACGATTTCGCGAGCTAAAAAGGCGCCACCTGGGGGTAGCGCCTTTCCTGGACTAGAGTCGGAGAAAAATGGGGACTAGGGGCGAAGATCGAGGAGGCCCTGACGGATGGCGTAGTTCATGAGTTCGGAGCGTTTGCGTAGCCGCAGCTTTTCCATGATGTGGGCGCGATGGGTCTGCACCGTGCTCGGGCCGATGGTCAAAATATCGGCGATTTCCTGGTTGGTGTGCCCCTCAGCCAGCAGCCGCAGGACCTCCCTCTCGCGCTCCGTGAGGAGGCCGTAGCTCTCGGTTACCTCGCCCTCCCCCACCCGCCGCAGGTAGTCCCGTACCAACTTAGTGGTCAGCGGCGGATGGAGGAAGACCTCGCCCTGGTGGGCCGTTCGTATGGCCTCCAGCAACTGCGAGGGGTCAGCACCCTTCAGCACGTAGCCAGCAGCGCCGGCGGTGATCATCTGGAAGAAGTAGTCTTCGCTCTCGTGCACCGTGAGGGCCACAACCTGGACGTTGGGGAATCTCTTCCTTATGGCCCGGGTCGCTTCCAGGCCATTCAGGCCCGGCATCGCCAGGTCCATGACCACCACGTCTGGCAAGAGGCGGCCCGCAGCCTCGATGGCCTCGCGGCCATCGGCCGCCTCGCCGGCCACCTCCATGTCCGGCTGCACATCCAGGAGCAGGCGGATGCCCTGCCGCACGATGGCGTGGTCCTCCACCACCAGAACCCGAATCTTGGCCATTACGGCACCTGCTTCTCCAATGGCAGCCTTAGGCGCAGTCGCGTTCCGCGCCCGGGCTCAGATTCGATGTCGAGGCTACCGCCGATGAGGGCAGCCCTCTCTCGCATGCCCAGGAGACCTAGAGCCGCCTTCTCTCTCTTCCCCTTCAGCGTGGCCCACACGTCGAAGCCCACACCATCATCCTCCACTGTGCCGCGCACCTCGCCGTCGACATGCTCCAGCCGAACCCGAACATGCTCAGCCCTGGCGTGGCGAGCGCAGTTATTGATGGCCTCTTGCAGGATGCGAAAGAGAGCGACCTCGAGGTGGGGGGCCAGGCGATCGTGCATCCGCTCGGCTTCCAGGGTGAAGGCCACGCCCAGCGGCTCCAGGTGGCTCTGGGCGTATAGCCGGACAGCCGAGACCAGCCCCAGGTCGTCCAGGACCGCCGGGCGCAGGTCCAGGATCATGCGCCGCGTATCATCGAGGGCCTGAGAGGCAAACTGCTTTACGGTGTCGATAGTCCCCACCATCTCTGGTGAGACACCCGTCGTGGGGTGCTCTAGTCGGGCCAGGCCCATGAGAAGGGCGGTCAGCCCCTGAGCCATGTCGTCGTGCAGCTCGCGGGCGATGCGCTGCCGCTCCTCCTCCTGGGCAGAGATCAGCTTTTCTAGCAGCTCGGAGCGGGCTCGTTCCTTCTCTTTCAGCTCTTGCCAGAGGCGGGCGTTCTGAACAGCTACCCCCACCTGGTGGCCAATGGCCACCAGCAGGCGCACATCCCGCTCTTCGAAGGGCCGCTGCTGCCGCCGCCGCTCGTCCTTCCGCAAACCGGGTTGGCTATTCCCGACGTGGGTCTTGGTCGAAGAAAGGCCAGCCGGCGGGAAGGCCGAAGAACTCGCCGACGCTCATCGTGGGAGGAGCGGCCACTAGCTTGCCGGTCTCACGGTCGAAGTGGCGCTCCTCGCAGAAGGGGAAGAAACCGAGCGGCAAGGGGCGTGAGGCGAAGGGATGGTGGACTAGAACGAGCGACCTGTCGATGTCGGCGAAGCTTAGTGCACCAAAGTGGCCGTGCATCACTGCGGACAACGCGACGTTCCGTGGCCCCTTCGCGTCATAGAAGACGCCGTTCGGCTCTCTGCCAACGGTGACGTCTCGCGTGACCATGTTGACGTGCCATAACACGTCGCCGAGTAGAGCAGTCATCAGATCACGCTCGGTCTGGTGTTCGGTGGAGTCGGTTACGACGAGGAGCGGCTCGTCCAGGCTTCCGTATTTGCTCGCCTTCCGGTCTATGGCTGCGCGCAATCGCAGGTGTTCACTAGCATCGAAGATGCGCGGGCCGATGATTCCTAGGCCGCCGCCGTCGTCATCGGTATCGTCTGATTCGGCTGGAACCGCCCAGAACTTGATAGTCCAGCCACGATCTTCCCACGTCCACACGCTTCGGTGAGTCTCCTTCTCCTCGAGCGATGAAAGCCAAGCGACCAGGCCCTGCCGGATATCTCTGAGGGGAGGAGCCGCGGCGCCGCGCCGAAGGAAGTTGACACCAAGAATGAATCGTCCGGTGGGCACCTTGTCGATAGCATCGAGCACGTCGGCCTCACGCGCATCTGCGCCGGCCTCAGCCACTCTCCGGCCAGTGGCGGTGCACTCGGCGTAGAGCTTGAGGTCGCGCTCCTTGATCGACGCCAAGAACTCCAAGGCCCGCGAGCCAGCCGGAGGCTCTATCTCGACCTCGTACCCGCCACCCTTGAGAACGGCCAAGGTGAAAAGCTCCAGGAACGCCGAGAGATGGGGGTGGTAGTCGCATGACCGGAACCGGGCAGCCAAGGCGGGCTTCTTGCCATCGTCGTACTGGGCGAACCAGCCCTCCCAGAACTGACGAACTCGCTCGGCCGACGGCCAGGCGGACGTGTTGAGGAACGAGTACATAGGCTCGTTATACCTTCTGCTCGTGGTGCGGGTGCGCTCGCCGGTGTCGAAGAGCTGGGTCATTGACCACCTGCGGAGCAGATCAATCCCCGGCCTTGGAGATAGGGGTTTGTACATACGAAGGCGAGGGTGACGTCGCCGCTGCGCACCAGATCGTTGATCTCGGCGTAGGTTTTGCCCTGTACCAACTCCACCGGCATTTGCAGCTTCTCTCCCAGGTAGTTCAGTAGCTCCTGGTAGCTGCTGGCGAAGGTCTCACGAGGGGAAACGACCGGCGCCACCGCCATGCGCAGCACCTGCTGGCCCGGGGGGGCGGCGGCCGGCGTCTCGGTCGGCCGCTCCTCCGGTCTGGATAGATCGACCTTCTCCCCTTGGTAGCCCGGGCCACAGGACAGCGCCAGCAGCGTCATTACTACTGCCAGAAGCGCAAAGAGGGAGAAAGCCCTTGCGGAGAGAGTTCTCACCGGCGGCCGGTGTGTAGGTGGTATCGAGGAGTCAATTCGGTGGACAGGAACAATCGACCCGCAGCGTCTGTCTGCCATCCCTTCCCCCATTCCCTGAGACGGCCCGCGAGGCTAGACTGCCGCCGTCGGATGACCGAATACTACGTTTGATATACAGAGCTGTCAAGATAGCTCGCAACGGTCGCTGTACCGACCTGAACAGCGGCATGGCTGGCTTGGGCCGTCAAATGGGGGCTTGAACGGCCGGGCGTGCCCCGGGTTTCGGCTCCACAAGACATTGGGCCCTGAGGTATTCGTGCATCATCTCACGATGGATTAACCGGCGGGCAAGGAAGCCCAGGCTTTGACATGTTCGCGCCCAGATGCGGGAGTCCATCCGCGAGACAGGTTGAAGGGGGTTACCTGCAGGGGATACCTTATGGTTTACAGTGCACTCCATCTTTCAGGTTGCAGCACATCAACTATGATGGCATGGAACGCACCACCATCTCCCTCCCTGAGGAGTTGCTGAAGCGGCTGCGCCTGATGGCAGCCGAGCAGGGCACTTCCATGGCGGCCCTCATCCGTGAAGCATTGAGGGAGAAGACCGCCAGTCACCGCCCGCGGCCGCGAAGCCTGGGCATCGGGGCCTCGGGGCACAGGGACACCGCCCGCCGAACCGTCGAGGAGCGCCCGGAGCCGTGCCCGTGGCGCTGATCCTGGACACCGGCCCCCTCTACGCTTCGCTGGATCGGAGCGATGCCGACCACCCCGCCTGCCGCCGTCTCATAGAGACGGCGGAGGAGCCGCTGGGAGAACCCTAGACGGAGGGGCTGTGGACTAAACGGACGTAGGGATAGGGCCATCGCTATGTACGGCCGGATCGGCATGCCCAAGCACGTGGAGATGGCGGAGGAGATGCTCCGTCGGCTCAGCGCCCGGCGTCTGTGACTAGCGCGCCTCGATGCCATTCAAGCGCCCTCAGTTCGTTCAAGGCGACGTGAGCGACTATCGGCGGGCAGCCCCCGGCAGAATGGCCCCGTACACTCCCATCGAGGCCCCATGATAACGCCCTCTCATCCCTCGTGCAGGTGTACGGCAGGTATCTGAACGAGCTCAGTTCGGCTGGGCTCCCTAACCTCGACCGCCGGCGTTCGTGTCGAAGTTACGGTTGCCCCGGTCACCTTGACAATTCTCTTACTATTACGCAACATTGTTTTACTTTCATCTCTTGAGCCTAGGGGGCGGCAATCGTGCTTTGTCCATCCTGCGGCCACGAGAACCGGCCGAGCCGACTCTATTGTGCTGAGTGCGGTAGCAGTCTCAGGCTCGCTTGTGGTGCCTGCGGAACACAGAATGAGCCGGGTGAGAAGTTCTGCGGGAGGTGCGGCGCTTCGCTGACGGAGGTCGCGCGGCCGCCGCCGACACCTACGGCGACCACAACCCCTGCCCCCGCCACGCCCGCCTCTTTCGCCGCAGGCCGGTACCAGGTCCAGCGCTTCCTGGGCGAAGGCGGCAAGAAGCGGGTCTACCTGGCCCACGATACCAGGCTCGACCGCGATGTAGCCATCTCCCTGATCAAGACCGAGGGCCTGGACGCCGCCGGCCGGGCCCGCGTCCGCCGCGAGGCGCAGGCCATGGGCCGGCTGGGGGACCACCCCCACATCGTCACCGTCTTCGACGTCGGCGAGGAGGCGGGGCAGCCCTACATCGTCTCTCAGTTCATGGAGGGCGGCTCCGTTCAGGACCTGGTCGAGCAGGCGCCTGAGCACCGGCTCCCCACCGACCAGTCTCTTCAGATCGCCTCCGAGGTCTGCCAGGCCCTGCGGCACGCCCACGACCGAGGTATCATCCACCGCGATGTCAAGCCCGGGAACATCTGGCTCACCGCGGACGGCCACGCCAGGCTGGGCGACTTCGGTCTGGCGGTGGCCCTCAATATGTCGCGCCTCACCCAGGCCGGGGCCATGGTAGGGACGGTCGCCTACATGCCGCCGGAGCAGGCCCTGGGCGGCGACGTGGATGCCCGCTCCGACCTCTACGGCCTGGGCGGCACCCTGTACGAGATGCTCACCGGCCGACCCCCCTTCCTGGGAGACGACGCCCTCAGCATCATCTCCCAGCACGTAAACACTCCCCCGGTCGCTCCCACCTGGCACAACCCCCAGGTGCCCAAGGGGGTGGAGGACCTGGTGATGGGGCTCCTGGCCAAGGACCCCCAGGACCGACCCGCCTCCGCGCAGGAGGTGGGGCGGCTGTTGGCCGAGCTGGCAACAGTGCCCGTGGAGACGGTCCCGGCTGCTCCTCCTGGCGTGGGCCGCCTCGCCTGGGGCCGCTTCGTGGGAAGGGAGAAGGAGTTGGGCGAGCTCAAGGCTCGGCTGGAGGAGGCGCTCTCGGGCAAGGGCTCGCTGGTGATGGTGGTGGGCGAGCCGGGCATCGGCAAGACGCGCCTGGCCCAGGAAGTGGGCGTCTACGCCCGGCTGCGGGGCTGCCAGGTCCTGCTGGGCACCTGCTACGAGACAGAAGGGGCGCTGCCATACATCCCCTTCGTGGAGGCCCTGCGCCAATATGTGATGAGCCGCCCGGCCGAGGCCCTTCAAAGCGAACTAGGCGAGGCCGCCTCCGATGTCGCCAAGCTGGTGTCGGAGATACGCACCCGTGTGCCGAACATCCCCCCGTCTCCACCCCAAGACCCCGAGGCCGAACGCTACCGTCTGTTCGAGAGCGTGGCCTTCTTCCTGGTCAGCGCCTCCCGCAGCAACCCCCTGCTTCTCCTCCTAGACGATATCCACTGGGCGGACAAGCCCAGCCTGCTCATGCTCCAGCACCTGGCCCGCCGCCTCAGGGGCAGCCGGCTGCTGGTGATAGGCACCTACCGCGACGTGGAGCTCGACCGCCGCCATCCCCTCTCGCAGGTCCTCGCGG
This sequence comes from Chloroflexota bacterium, assembly GCA_030691665.1. GTDB lineage: Bacteria > Chloroflexota > Dehalococcoidia > SM23-28-2 > SM23-28-2 > JAUYDU01. Next base: position 2,805 of record JAUYDU010000059.1, on the reverse strand, counting down.
AACTCCGCCGCGAGCGCCTCTACGAGCGCATCCTGCTGCGCGGCCTGTCGGAGGGTGAGGTGGACGCCTTCATCGCCGCCATTGCCGGGCACCAGGTGCCCCGGCAGTTCGCCCTGGCCATCCATAGGGAGACTGAGGGCAACCCCTTCTTCGTCGAGGAGACCCTCCGTCACCTGGTGGAGACGGGCGTCATCTACCGCCGTAACGGCCAGTGGGTGAGCGACGCTGCTTCCATCTCTGAGATGGGCATCCCCGAGGGAGTGCGCGAGGTCATCGGCCGGCGCCTCTCCCGCCTGAGCGACCCCTGTAACCAGGCCCTCAGCCTCGCCTCCATCCTGGGGCGGGAGTTTGACTTCGATGTCCTCTCAGCCTTTGCCGAGATGGAGGGGGACGCCCTCTTGACCGCCCTGGAGGAGGCTCTGGAGGCCCAGTTGATTACCGAGCAGAAAGGCCGGGGCGGCCCCTCCTACCGCTTCACCCACGCCCTGGTGCAGGAGACCCTGTACGGCGAGCTGAGCATCGCCCGCAAGCAGCGCCTCCACCTGCGGGCCGGGCAGGCCATCGAGAAGGCGCGGGCTGGGCGCCTGGAGGCCCACGTGCCCCAGCTGGCCCACCACTTCCGCGAGGGCAACGACCCGCCCAAGGCCATCCAGTACTCCCTCCAGGCCGCCGAGGCTGCCGGCCGGGTCTACGCCTGGGAGGCGGCCATCAGCCACGGGGAGGCCGCCCTGGAGCTGATGGACGAGCAGGGCGGCGACCTGGAGCTGCGCGCCCAGCTACTGGAACGCCTGGGCGACCTCATTTTTGTGAGCGGCATCGACTACGAGCGGGGCATCGCCCACCTGGAGCGGGCGCTGGCGCTCTACGAGCAGTTGGGCCAGCAGCGCAGGGTGGCGCTGGTGCACTCCCGCCTGGGCCGCAATTTGGTGAGCTTCATTGAGCTGTTCATGGACCAGGAACGGGGCGTGGCCCATCTCCGCGCCGCCCAGGCCATCCTGGAGCAAGAGGAGCCGGAAGGGGCAGCCCTGGCCTATGTCTACTGCGGCCTGGCCACCGCTGCGGTGTGTGCCGTGGATGTCCCCGATAGCATCACCTACGGCCGTAAGGCCCTGGCCATCGGCGAGAAGCTGCAATCCGAGCCCGTCGTTGCCCTGGCCAACTCTTTTCTGGGCCATCACCTGGTCGTCGCGGGGAGACTCGCCGAGGGGTTGGCTCTTTTGGAGAAGGCCTGGGAGATGGCTGACCGGGCCAATCTAACCTTCGTAGCTTTTTTGAGCGCTTTCTGGGTTGGCGTCTGGTGGGGATTCCTGCGCGGCCCCGAGGAGGGCATGCGCTGGCTGCGCCAGGAGCTGGCCAAGCCGCGGATCGCTTCCGCCCCCAACCTGCGCCGAAGTTTGCTCGCATGGCTGGGAGCGTCCCTGGTCAGAGGCGGGGAAGCGGAGGAGGCGCAGCGCATACTGGCGGAGGAACCTGGCGAGCTTCCCACCCTCTCCCGGCTCCTGCACGTGGCGAAAGGGGAATGGGAGGCCGCTGAGCGGGAGTTCGTCCGTGAGATAGAGAGGAGCAGGGGTGCGGGCGACCGCCTGAATTCAGCGATCCGATCTGCGGAGCTGGCCGAGTTCGTTCTTCTGAAGACAGGGGACTACTCGCGCGCGGAAGAGCTGCTGTTGGAGGCCCGGCGCATCTTCGTGGAGGGAGGGGCAGTGTGGTTGGAACTGTGGTTCACGCCGCCCCTGTGCGAGCTGTACGCTAAGACAGGACGCCTGGACGAGGCCCAGGAGCTGATGGACCGCTGCCAGGCCATCCTGGGTGAGGGAGAAGACTACGGCGCCGCGGTGGGCCGCGTATCCATGGCCCAGGCCATTCTGGCCAGGGCCCGTGAGCAGTGGACGGAGGCGCAGCAGGCCTTCGACCGGGCGCTCGCCGTCGCCCGCCGCTACGGCCTCCCCTGGGAGGAGGCCAGGGCTCTCCACGAGCAGGGTATCATGCACCTGGCCCGCGCCCAAAAGGAGGACCGCGAGAAGGCGGTTGAGCTTCTGGACCAGGCCATCGCCATCTACCAGCGGATGGGCGCCAAGAAGGACGTGGAGCTGGTGTTGGCCGACAAGATGCGCGCCCAGGGCATCGACCTCACAGCGGTACAGTCCTCCATCGACGCTGTCGCCTCCGCCGTCTATGCCGAGCGGCCCGACCTGCGCCCGCACGCGGCGCCGGACGGGACGGTCACCATCATGTTCAGCGACATCGAGGGCTCCACCGAGATGAACGAGCGGCTGGGTGACGAGAAGTGGCTGGCGGTCCTGCGGGAGCACAACACGATCGTGCGGCGCCAGGTCAAGGCCCACGACGGCTTCGAGGTCAAGTCGCAGGGCGACGGGTTCATGGTGGCGTTCCAGAGCGCGCGGCGGGCGCTCCAGTGCGCCGTGGGGATACAGCGGGCGATCGGGGAGCGGAATCGCGCGGTAGGGGCGGGGCTTGCCCCGCCCGAGGGCGCAGCGCGCAGCGCCCCTACCGAGGGCGCAGCGAGCAGCGCCCCTACTATCCGGGTGCGGATGGGCCTTCACACGGGCGAGGCGATCAAGGAAGGGGAGGACTTCTTTGGGAAGAATGTGATCCTGGCGGCGCGAATCGCGTCGCAGGCGAAGGGCGGCGAGATCCTGGCCTCCGGCCTGCTGAAGGAGCTGACGGAGAGCGCCGGCGAGTTCGCGTTCGGGGAAGGGCGAGCCGTCAGCCTGAAGGGGATATCGGGCAAGCACCGGGTGTTTCAGGTCGAGTGGGAGTAGCGGCTGGTGGAGCGCGATGTCC
>JAUYDU010000007.1 GCA_030691665.1 Chloroflexota bacterium | reverse complement strand
TAGACATCCCGGCCCCCGACGTGTACACCACGCCCCAGATAATGGCCTGGATGATGGACGAGTACAGCAAGATAAAGGGCTATCCGGTGCCTGGGGTCATCACCGGCAAGCCCATTCCCATCGGCGGCTCCGAGGGGCGGGGGGACGCCACCGCCCGCGGCGGCATCTACTGCCTCCGTGAGGCGGCCAAGCACCTGAAGATGGACATGACCAGGGCCACCGTCGCGGTGGAGGGGTACGGCAACGCCGGCTCCTACGGCGCCATCTTCATGAAGGAAATGCTGGGGGCAAAGGTCTTGGCCGTCAGCGACAGCAAGGGCGGCATCTACAACGCTAATGGCCTGGACCCTAACGCCGTCCTCAGACACAAGGAGAAGACCTCTTCAGTGATAGGCTTCCCCGGCGCGGAGCGCATCTCAGACGCGGAGCTGCTAGAGCTGAAGGTGGATGTGCTGCTCCCATCGGCGCTGGAGGAGGTCATCACCGCCGACAATGCGCCTAGAATCAAGGCCAAGGTGATTGGGGAGCTGGCCAACGGCCCGACAACCCCCGAGGCCGACGAGATACTGTACAAGAAAGGCGTGTTCGTCATCCCGGACTTCCTCTTCAACGCCGGTGGCGTCACCGTCTCCTACTTCGAGTGGGTGCAGAACATGGCGGCCTACTACTGGGATGTGGAGGATGTGCACGCTCGGCTGGACAAGAGGATGACCGTCGCCTTCCACCAGGTGCTTAAGACCTCTCTTGAGCACCTGGTGAACATGCGGGTGGCGGCGTACATGGTGGCCGTGTCCAGGGTGGCTGAGGCGATGAAGCTTCGCGGCTGGTACTAACCCCAACCTCGAAGGGTTGGTGCTTGCGCATCGTTGTTCCACCGCCTCTGGCGACGCCAGAGGCGGTGGGCGTTTTAGCCTTGGCTTCAGGCATTTTCTGGGAGGGCTCTTGGCAGCGGGGGTCCTGTCCCTCGGCTCTCATAACACTGTGCTCCGCGGCTTGCCGCTGGCGGGCGTGGGATAAGCGCAATCCGAGGATAAGGGGAGGCGGCCCTTGAATTCGCCCGCCACTGGCACTGGACAGCGCAACGAGGCGTGAGCACCATGATGGGATGTTCAGGTTAGTCGGCCTCGGTGCGAGTCGCAGGTGGCGTATCGGTCTGCCACTAACGTCCTCCTGCCCCAACGGGTTCGGACGCTGGTGGCGTCACGCCCTGAGCACGAAGATACCCACGGAACTGAGCATGGGCATCATCCTTCAGGGCAGTCATGGCCCGTTCCACCACCAACTTCTTGCGTTCATCCGTGAGTGCCTGGAAGTCTGGCTTGGCGACAATCTTCGTCAAGCCACGTCGCACGGTACTATAGGTGAATTGCTGGTAGTCTACCCGTTGTTGCGGCGTCAAGCGCACCTCGCCGCCCTCTTGGTCAGGCAACATATCCATGGAGTTAGGAACACGGCCAAGGCTAATACCCATGTCCTTCAATAATGGGAATGCCTTGTCGAACTCCTCATTGGTTGTGTCGTAGGCAGTCAGAGTCGAGCGGGCCAAGTGCAAATACGGGGAGGACTTGTTGATAAGGAAAGAGATGTCCGTCTTCTGGAGCAGGACTATGACCAACGCCGCCACGGTCAAGCAGATGGTGCCTCCGACGGCCAATCCTACCCAGACTCTGTGTTGCTTTAACTTCGACAGCAACCTCGCTACGGCGCCAGGAGGTGCGACAAAGACTGCGGCGAGCAAGAACAGGACGGCAGCGCCAATGTCAATGAAGAACCACAGGCTTTCAGACAACTTGACTGGCGCCACCGGGTTGAAGAGGATGGCTACAAAGGCGAAGACGCCCACAGCCCAGACATGCCGCCATCGAAATCCAAGGATGCCTACCAGCACAGCAGCGAAGAAAACTATCCACCTCAGTAGCGTATAGTATGAATACTCCCTATCTCCAAGTGCTCCCAGGAGCATGGCGAAAGCCCCCATAGCAAACAGGGACAACAAGAGCCTTTGCTGGCGTTCCACATCACACCTCCCTAAACGTACACCATTGCCCACGAGCGAGTACCAGGCCAGGACGCGCCACGCGGGAGATTGGCAAGGCCCTGGGCTCGAAGGCGCGGGACTCTACGGTCCGATGACCTTACCAGTCTTGTCATCCACAGTGAAAATGCAGTAGTCACCATGCTTAACTACCCACAGCCCTTGAGAAAACTCAGCCGAAATCCAGGATTTCGGCGTTGATGGCGGTTTCGGCGTTGACGGCGTTGGCGTAGGTCGCAATATGAGAACCGAGGGCGGGTCATAGAGCAAGCAGTACGCGTACAAACTAATATAGTCCATGCCAAGAGGAGCTCTCTGAGACTTGGCGTTCATTTGCGCCAATTCGATGACTTGGTCACTCGTCAGCCTGGGTGTGGGTGTGGGTGTTGGCGCTGGGCCACAGGCGGTCGAGACAAAAGCTAGTGTCAGGACAACGAGAGAAAGGGCAGGAGACGGTATGCCTCGCATAGCAAGCCCCCTCGCGGCGAAGGTACGGTGCCTGTCACTCTACCCGCTGGCCACTCCGAGCGCAAGGTCTTTCTGTCGGACTGGAGCGCATTGGGGGGCTGCTGGGTCAGGGGAACTTCGGGCTGGCCCGCTTTACACGCTCCACTTGAGCTTCAGGCCCCGAACGGCTCTGGTGTACAACGTATGGACCTTGCCACTTCTAATCGTGACGTGAAACGCCTGGCAGGAGCGCTCTCAGCCTCCGCGCCACGGATATCCGCTTCAACTGTTGGATTGAGTGGGCTGGGTTCACTTTCTTCGGGCAGGCCTCTGTGCAGTTGAACACCGTGTGGCGGCGCCA
>JAUYDU010000562.1 GCA_030691665.1 Chloroflexota bacterium | reverse complement strand
GATGAAGCAGCTCGAGGGGAAGCGGAACGTGGGCACCCAGCGCTACAAGGGCCTGGGCGAGATGAACCCGGAGCAGCTCTGGGAGACCACCATGGACCCTGAGTCTCGCACCATGCTCAAGGTCAACCTCGAGGACGCCGTGGAAGCCGACCGCACCTTCGAAGACCTCATGGGCAACGAGGTCGGCCCCCGCAAGAGCTGGATTATGGCCAACGCCCGCTCCGTCAAGAACCTGGACGTGTAGCCGCCACTTCCGACTGTTCCCCTCTCTCCACGCGTGCGGATTCATGCGAGAATGTCCGCACGTTCATTCCTTCTTCTCTTTTTACGCTATAATGGCCTCATGAATGCAGATAAGCTCATCCAAGAACTGACGTCCTACATGGAAGCTGTCGGGCTGTCAAAGCGTGAACTCGCAGAAGAACTGCAACTCCCACACAAGACTGTCGAGCCGTGGTTGTCCAAGGGCAAGAAGAGGTACTTGCCCTCTCGGGAGAACATCGCAAAGCTGGAGGTCTTCCTCGCAAGAGTACCAAGAGATGTAGCTGTAGACGCGCGACGAAGAACGGAAAAGGTGAAATGGCTTCTGCTTCTTCTTGAGGACGAACTGCGGTGGTTCAAGGATTGTCCTGTCGAGGGGAGGCAGGTCCTCAGGAACGCGCTGGATCCGTTCGATGCTGGCTATGTAACCAGCCTGCTGACGATGTTGCAGGATGAAGATGCCTTCAACCGCTGGCGCGCCTTGACGACTCACGAATTCGGGAGCTTTGGCGCAGGGGGAAGCCATGTCCAGGAAATTGCGAATCAGCGGAAGTCTGGCCAACATGCTCACCTTACTCGGTCGCCTGTACCGCAACCCGCCGGACGCCGTCAAGGAGTACATCAGCAACGCCCTTGATGAATGGCAGAAGGCCGACAAGGCCGCGCCGTGTGTGGTGGATTACCTCCTGGCAAAAGACAGGATAGTCATCACGTATAACCAAGCGGGGATGGATGCCAGCGAGTTCACGGCCGCTCTACGAAGGGTCGCTGACTCCGCGAAGGGAGAACTCACTACTCCCCAAATAGGACGGCTCGGGATCGGAATCTTTGCTTTCAACCAGGTAGGAAGGAAGTGTACCTTCCTCAGCAAGAAAGCAAAAGGTTCCCCTACGGTCAAGGTCGTGCTGGCAAGCAATTCGGACGAATACGACCTGGATACAGCCCCACATCGAGAAGCCTTGGTAGATCCAGGTATGCGAATCACAATAGAGCAACTGTCACCTGGCTTGTTCAAAACCAGGGGCCCATTCGCACCTGAGCGTCTTCAGGCTTACTTTGCTGACAGGTTTGATTCCTATCTGCGCACTGGCTCTCTGCGCCTCACCATTCAAGCAGACGGTAAGACCCTCACCGTCAGACCCCGGGAAGTGAAGTTGAAACCCATGGGCGCGGCTTTCTCTGAGGTTAGACTTCGACGAGACCCAAGCAAGGCAATCGCCTGCACTTTCTGGTTTGACCCAACAGGGAAGAGCACTGTTGCCATTCGGCACATGAAGGTGCCTATCGTTGAAGACGTACATGCTATCCAGGCGTACGGGCTTGAGGAGAGCGTATTCGGAGGTGGTTACGTCAAAGGGTACATAGACGCCGACTTCCTTGAGCCTCAACCCGCAAGAACCTCCTTCGTTGAAACGGACGAGGATTGGATTAACTTCCTGGACGCCTTGGACACCATCAGGCCGTCGCTGGAGAAGGAAGTTGACGACCTCCGAAAGGAGCGTGAACGTCAGCAGTTGACAGGACTGCAGCGGAAGGCTATCCAGATTGCTTCTGAAATCCTTGACGCCCCGGAGTTCCAAGACCTTGCGCCCCTGGGTGGCCTTCGTCTGCCCCGCACCACAAGACCTACAGGGGAGCCTCCCAAACCGACCAAACCCACCAAACCTCCCAAGCCTCGCCTGCCCCGGCAGCCCGGTAAGAAGCCCAGCGGCCCGCGTATCATTCTCGAAGAGGTGGACTTCACCGACGAAGCTCAACCAGACAAACTTCATTCCCGTTTCCTCAGCGGGAAGGTACAAGTAAACAAGCTCAACCCGGACTTCCAAAGGGAGATGGATGGCTCTGACGCCGAGAAGCTGGCCTACGGAACCCTGATGATAGGGAAAGAGACCATTGCGTACAACGACGACTCTAAGGCGAGCAACGAGTATCTGGAAAAGTTGCTGACGTTCCTGTTTCAGGCGAAAGTTCACGTGGGCCGAGCAGCCACAACCGGGCTGCGCGCGCGGGGGCGGCCTCGCAAGGTGCTGGCTTAAGAGCCCGCCACCCGCACCCTGCCCTCAGGCGTTGCCTCTAGCACAGCCGTGAAGCGGTAGCCGCGTTTGCGCAGTTCGTCGCCGCCGCCCTGGCGCCGGTCCAGGATGGCGATGACCTGGGCCACCGTACATCCGTGGGCCTCCGCCGCCGCGATGGCGTGGAAGAGGGAGCCGCCGGTGGTGCAAACGTCGTCCACTATAGCCACGGGCGTCCCCTTCGCCAGCGGCCCCTCGATGAGCTGGCCCGTCCCGTGGCCCTTGGCCTCCTTCCGCACGATGAAGGCGGGGACGGGCGTATTCTGCAGGTGGCTGGTGAGGGCCACGGCAGCCACGATGGGATCCGCGCCCAGCGTCGGCCCGCCGATGGCCTGGGCGCCCGCCTTCCGCACTATCGGCAGCAGGAGCCGCCCGATGAGGTACGCGCCCGCGGGATACAGGCTCAGCAGCCGGCCATCGAAGTAGTAGCTGCTCTTCTGGCCTGAGCTGAGGGTGAAATCGCCGTACTTTATGGCGCCCACCTGGACCGCCAGCTCAAGAAGCTCCTGCGCCTCGGACA
>JAUYDU010000561.1 GCA_030691665.1 Chloroflexota bacterium | reverse complement strand
CGGAGGTAGTGAGAGCCGTGCGGTCGGTCTACGCCGGCGAGCCTGTGCTGCACCCCACCATCGCCAAAAAGGTGCTGGCGCGGTTTGCGGCGGGAGGGCTGCCGCAGCTCCAGACCCGCGATGTCGATGCACTCCTGACGGAACGGGAGCGGGAGGTCCTGCAACTGGCTGCCTGTGGCATGAGCAACGCCCGCATCGCCGCCCGCCTGTGCGTCAGTATGCGGACAGTGCAGGCGCACCTCACGAACATCTTCAACAAGCTGGGAGTGGGTTCACGCACGGAGGCCGTTATTGTCTGCCTTCGGCGCGGCGTGCTTCGCCTGGAAGACCTCGATGAAAGCTAATGCCCGTGCTTCCTGGCCTGGCGCCTCCCGGCCCGTGCCTGCTGTACGCTCCCGTGACCTGACGGGCCTCATCCGCCGCTTTCCTGAGAGGCTCCGCGAGCGCCGGTTCTGGCAGGTACAGGCCTTAGTCCTGGTTGCCACCGCGCCCCACTACGTCATCGAGACCTTGGGGTTCACGAACCCCTTCGAGACCCTTCACGGGCTGGCTATCACCTTGTACATCATCCCTCTGCTCTACGCTGCCCTTAGCTATGGCTGGGAGGGAGCAGTCATGACGGCCCTGTGGGCCGCAGCTCTTACGTCTCCGAGCACGTGGATCTGGCACCGCTCTGAGTTGCACTGGTTCACCGAGCTGGGGCAACTGGTGGTCACCCTGCCGGTGGGCATTCTCGTGGCCTGGAGAGTGGACCTGGAGACCAAGCAACGGCGGCGGGCGGAAAAGACGAGCGCCAGCCTGCGGCTGCTGAACGAGGTGGGTCAAATCCTCAGCCATAGCCTGGAAGTGGAGCAGAAGATCCCGCAGGTGTTGCACTGCCTGCTGTCGGGCCTGTCGCTCCAATCTGCATGGCTGTGCCTGGAGCCAGAGTCCGATGGCGGCGGCCTTGTCACGATGGCGGAAGCTTCGGATACGCGTTCGTCTCCACCCGTTGAACTGGCGCAGGCTCTCCATCGGCGTCTAGCGTCACAGCAGGAGCCTGCGGTCGTGGACGGCCCGACCGTAGCGGTGCCGCTCCTGGGGGAGACGGGGACGCTCGGCTCGCTGGGCGCCACCGTGCCCGACGGAGAAATGCTCAGCGAAGAGCAGGTAGCCCTCCTAACCACTGTGGCTCGCGCGGTGCGGGTTGCCCTGGAGAACGCTCGGCTCTACCGCCAGCGACAGGAGAGCCTCCAGTCATACGCCCGCCAGATGACCCAGGCCCAGGAGGAAGAGCGGCTGAGAATCGCCCGCGAGCTGCATGATGAGACGGCTCAGGAGCTGGTGCACGTGGTGCGCAAACTGGAGCGGCTGCGCGGCATCGCCGACGCCGGCCTGACACAGCCTATCGACGAGCTCCTGAACCTGACACGCAACACAGTGCAGGCAGTGCGACGTTTCAGCCGCGATCTTCGGCCCTTCGTTCTTGACGACCTGGGCCTTCTGGCTGGTATCGAGATGCTGGTGGAGGACACCAACGACCGCCTTCCTGGTGGGGCACGGCTCCAGGTAACCGGGAAACCGCGCCGGGTCGATGGGCCGGTGGAGCTCGCCCTATTCCGAATCGCTCAAGAGGCGCTGAGGAACGTGGAGAAACACTCCCGCGCAACTTCGGCAACGGTCCACCTGAATTTCGCCGACGATGGCATCCATCTGTCCGTAGTGGACGACGGCCTTGGCTTTGCACCACCCAAGGATGTGTCCAACCTCGCTCACGCTGGGAAGCTCGGCCTGGTGGGCATGAAGGAGCGGGCGGAGCTGGTGGGCGGCTTCTTCGAGGTGTGCTCTGCTCCCGGCAAAGGCGCCCGGGTGACGGTAACGGTAACGCGGAACGAGGAGCCGTCTGGCCGACGTCAGGTGTGTCCATGAACCGGGGCAGAGGATCGGCAGAGGATCGCGCCAGACGGCGCCTTCCTAGCCCTCTACTTGACTGTCAGAGTGGCCTTCATCCCCTTCCCGTGGTGGTCGATGGTCTCCGCTCCGATGGTCTCGACGATGATGCAGCCCAACTCATAGGTCCCCGGGGTCAGGTTGACCGTGAAGGTGCCGCTCTCGCCGGGCTTCACTTCCAGCTCGTGTTCCCCCGCCGCGTCCTCCACCAGGCCCTGTATCCGGCTCGAAATTGACAGCGTCTGGCCCGCTTTTACCGCCGCCACTTTCTCCGTCAGGAGAGGACTGATATCTTGCTGAGCGTAGACCAAGAGCTCGTGCTCCAACGTGCCCTTGTTGGTGAGCTCGAAGGTCACCTCTCCCGCCGGAACCGTAGTCTTGTCGAGGACGAAATCCCATTTGCCATCGTCATTAGAAGTGACGTTGACGACGGTGCCGCCGGCTGGGGCCTCCTCGTCGTCGCCGCAAGCGGCGACCAGTCCTCCCACGGCCACCAGGGCGACAGCCCCAATCAGAACCTTCTTGAGCGTCATCGACATGTCCTTTTCCTCCTCTTCTCTTCGACTTTCTTACTCCTCTGCCAAAACGACAGGCGGCCCACCCTGGGCCTCGACGATGATCTCGCCCTCCATGTGGCGATGGCCGGGATGGCACACGATCGTGCAGGCGAAGAGGAAGGTGCCCGGCTTATCGGCCACGAACTCGATGGTCTTCACCTTGCCGGGGTAGACCTCATCTACCTCGATGCCGTAGGCTTTCAAAGCGAAGCCGTGGACGACGTCTGCACTGGTCAGTCTCAGGCGGACGGTCTCGCCTTCCGTCACCCGAATGACGTCCGGTCCCCACTGACCATTGTGGCCGACCAGCGTGAACTCGTTTTCCTGCTGTGAACGAAGGGAGGACTGGTATGTGAACACCGCCACCGGCGTGCCCACGATCACCAGCAGGACCAGGGCTATTGCCGCTATCTCCCACTTCCCCATCCCTGGCCCCCTACTCCCTGCGGCCCTGAGCGCCGTTCCCGTTGTTACGCCGAGCCTGTGGGTACTCGGCCCCCATGGGCAGCTTCATGTCGTAGTAGTCCAGCGCGCCGGGGTGAGGGATGGTCCGGTACAGCGCCTGCATCTCTGCCGCGCCTCCGACAGCCTCGGCGCCGCTGCTGGAGAAGGAACCCCTGATCTCATCGTGCAGCCGACGGGGCGCGAGGACACTCAGCAGGTGTAGGGGATGGCCGCCGTTGACGCCGAAGGCCGCCTCCCCTACGAACACACCGATGAAATCCCGCCCGATCTGCTGCTCCTCCAGGCTGGCCAGCGCCGATAGGAGCTGACTCTCCTCCTTGAAAGCGGCCACAAGGATCGGCGGCACTTGTTTCTCTGTGATTTCGCCAGCCATAGCTTCATCTCCTTTCTCAGCCCATGTAGAGCCACAACAATACCAGGGTGATCGCCGTCGAGAAGACCGCCACCGGCAGCACCGACCGCCTCGCCTGCTCGGCGTTGCCAAAGTTCTCCATCGCGATGCGCTGGCCCAGCAGCACCGATAGGACCAAACCCACTGCCAGTACCGGCACCTGTAGATACGGCAATAGCTGAGGGAAGTACGGCGTCCACTCATAGTCGGCAGTGCCGAACAGGTTCCAGCCCCAGCCCAAGGGATCGGACAGGACCGGGATGGCGTAGGAGACGTTGATGAACAGGAAGCTGAGGCTGAAGGCGATCCAGGCCGCCAGGCCTAAGGGAACGGTGGTGTAGGCGAAAGAGACGAACAGTTGCCGCACAGGAACGTTGTTTGCTCTCGATAGCAGCCTTGCCGCCCAAGTGATGGCATAGAAGAGCCCTGGCATCACCACCAGCACGCCGCCTACCAGTAGAGCGACGTAGCCCGCGAAGTCGAGGATGGAGCCCGATCCCAGGTTGGCCCAGTCCTTGATCCAGCCCCAGCGCCCCAGCATCACCACCGAGTAGAGGACGGCGGCACCCAGCATGATGAACCCCTTGAACGCTTCGTCTAGCCGCCGTGTGGGCACCAGCAGATCGGCCCCGAAGGGCCGCAGGCTTAGCGCTAGATTGTCCTGTGGGCACGTCTTCAGGCACTCGGTGCACATGCCGCAGTAGGAGTTGCGGTCCAGCGTCCCTGGATACTCCATCCAGGGACATCCATAACCCTCAGCCGACCCCTTTACACATTCCTTGCCCTTAATGCCGCAGTGACGGAGACAAACGTCTGGGTCGATTACCCTGATCTCCAGCGGCGCCACCGTGGAGTAGAGTCCGATGAAGCCGCTCACGGGGCAGACGTAGCGGCAGAAGGCCCGGCGCCGATAGACCAAGAACAGTGCGAGCGCCGCCACCATGAATCCCAGTAGCAAGGCGCCGGTGACGAAGGGGCGGGTAAGGATGATAGCGCTGAAAGCAGCTACCGCCACGAAGGAGAAGTTCTGCACCCAGATGTTCCTGAGCGGCTTGGGCCAATCCTTGCCCAGGGTCAGGGGTCGCCTGGGGCTTCGGTCCACCACCGCTCGCCGCTGCACCCACTCTCCCACCGCCGGGATGGGACACATGGTGCACCAGACGCGGGCACCCACCGGAATGAGCAGCATGATCAATATCGCCCACCAGACGATCCAAACAAAGATGATGGAGAAGTTGGCGTTGCCTACCGGCGTCCCGAATAGACCGCTGAGGATGATCACCGTAAACACGAACAGGTTGGGCAGGATCACTGCGAACTGGAACAGTCTGTGGGTGAGCACGCGCTTCACCAGCGGCTGGCTGAGGAGGTTCAGCCGCTGACCGTCTGCCGATGACGGCGCGATCTGGGCTTCGCCAACGTCAGCTAGCTGCGTCATGATCCTTGCTCCACCAGCCGTAGCCCACCACACCCAGTGCCACCACCAAAATAGCGGCCGCGGCACCTCGGAAGGGCGTGTTGGGCTCAACGGCCACTTCCCCCACCATGAACGGATGCATGACCCCGCAGGTCGTAGAGCAGCGGAAGCGATAGGTGCCGGGGTTGTCTGCCACGAACTCCACCACCCCCTCTTTCTTGGGGGCCGCGTGCGTCTCAACGCCGTAGCCATCCACATAGAGGCCATGGCTCACATCTTTTGGCTGGAGCCGCAGAATAACTCGATCCCCCTTGTTGACGCTGATCCGTTCAGGCGAATAGGAGAACTGTTTGGCGCTGACCGTAAACTCCCTGGTCTGCGGCGCCCCCGTGGGCAGTGGGAGGAAGCTACCTAGCCCCACTGACAGCAGCGAAATCAGCACCACACCACCCAGGGCCAGCCAAAGAGTGTGCCTGCGCATGAATACCCGTAGGCTACTTGCCTTGCCCCGCCCTGCTGCCGGACGGGTCTGGGAAGGTATGCCCTCCCCCTGCCCAGCGCCGGACGGCCGTATCCAGGCGGTTACTTGCGTCACGCCACCCGCCACTAAGGTGACCGCGGCCACCGCGAGTAAGGCCACTCCCAGGCTGGTCAGGCGGCCGCTAATGGTGAGCCCGAGCCCGGCCAGCGCAAACACCGCTGCCGCAAGGTACAGGTTCTCTCCCAGACGTCTGCCTCGCTTCATCTTGTTCGCCACTCTCTCTACCGTCCACGCTACAGAAGTAGGGACGACTATGGCATCGTAGGAACAAGTGACAGGAGCAGAAAAAGACGCTATTTCCTGTAGCGTCTTTTCGTGATAGGGGTCGCGAGTTTGGTTACGCTAGAGCTGTGGCGTGTTAGCCGTCGCCGGAGAGGAGGCCGAAACGCAGAGCGTATTTCATGAGCTCAGCCCGGCTATGGAGGTTCAGCTTGTTCATGATGTGGGTACGGTGCGTCTGGACGGTGTTTATGCTGAGGCAAAGGATGTCAGCGATCTCCTGGTTGGTGTGGCCCTGACCGATGAGCTTGAGCACCTCCTTCTCCCGCTCAGTCAGGCTATCGTAGGAGGAGGGTTCCTCCCCGCTGCCCACCCGCCGTAGATACTCCTGGGCTAGCCTCTTGGCCAGCGAGGGATACAAGAACATCTCGCCGTTGTGCACGGACCGAATGGCCGAGAGCAGCTCAGTGGGTGCAGCCTCCTTCAGCAGGTAGCCAGAGGCGCCTGCCTCCAGCAGCCGGAAGAAGTAGTCGTCGGTGCCGTGCATGGTGAGGATAAGGACGCGGACGGCGGGGTCTCCTGTGTGTATCAGGCGGGTTGCCTCCAAGCCGTTCATACCCGGCATGCCGATGTCCATGAGGACAACGTTGGGTTGAAGGCGATGCGCCAACTCCACCGCCTCCCGACCGTCGGCGGCCTCGCCAACCACCTCCATATCGCTCTGCCTCTCCAGGAGTAGGCGAACGCCCTCCCGGAACAGGGTATGGTCATCGGCCAGCAGTATCCGTATTTTCTCCATCTTCCACCGGCACTTCGATATGGACCCGCGTTCCCCGCCCCAGCTTTGACTCGACGTGAACGCTGCCTCTGAACAGCGCCGCCCTCTCCTTCATACCCAGAAGACCTAGGCCTCGTGTCTCATCTGTGGAGGCGGCAACCCCCTGGACGTCGAACCCTCTGCCGTCGTCTTCCACATCAATGACGAACTTCCTGTTCGCGAACCGAAGCTGTAGCTGGGCATTCCGTGCCTCGGCATGTTTGGCCACGTTATTGATCGCCTCCTGGGCCATGCGGAAAAGCGCCGTCTCCAACGGCCCAGGTAGGCGCTTCTCCTTGCCGGTGACCTTGCAGGTCACCGCAACCCCCCTCGGCTCGAGGCTGTTCTCTGCATACCAGCGTATGGCTGAGGCCAGCCCCAAGTCGTCCAGGGCCGAGGGCCGGAGCTCGAGGATCATGTTGCGCATCTCTTCCAGAGCCCTGGTGGCCTGCGGTTTGATGCGATCCAGGGCGGCCTTCGCCTCAGCCGCCGCCGGCGGCAAGGCCTCGTCGGCCGTCTGGATGCCCACCAGCAAGGCAGCGAGAGCCTGCGCGGTCTCGTCGTGCAGTTCGCGGGCGATGCGCTTGCGCTCCTCCTCCTGCGCCGAGATGACCTTGCCCAACAGCCAGTTGACCTCTTGCGTCCGCTCTCGAACCCTGCCCTCCAGCTCTTCCCCCCAGCGCTGCCGCTCTTCCAGGTGGGCTTTCAGCTGCACCCGCATCGATTCAAAGCTACGAGCGAGCTCTCCCACCTCATCCTCCCTACGAGAGACGACAGGGGTATCCAGGGCGCCAGCGGCAATGCGGCTGGAAGCGCCCGTTAGTTCGCGGATGGGCCTGACTACGCTGCGGGCGTGCAGCCAGGCCGCTATCGAGGCGACCAGCAGAGCCCCGAAACCGAAGTACAGCATCGTCCGCTGCATACTGTTGGGGATGGCTAGCGCCTTGTCGGTAGACTGCTCGACCAGCACGCCGCCCCCCACCGACTCCAGGGGGTAGTAGGCCACCACATGCTTCTTGCCCTCGGGCGGGTCGTGGATCCGCGTTCCAGGCTCTCGCCGCGTCACCAGAGGGGCGATGTTATCGGCATGCTCGTCCTCCTTGTACGGGAGTCCGCTGGGATGAAGGATGATGTTGCCCTG
>JAUYDU010000559.1 GCA_030691665.1 Chloroflexota bacterium | reverse complement strand
TCGGAGGTGAAGACCATGGGCGACGGGTTCATGGCCTCTTTCGGCTCCGCGACCCGCGCCCTGGAGTGCGCCATCGCCATACAGCGCGCGTTCGCAGCCCCGCCCGAGGGCGCAGCGAGCAGCGCCCCTACTATCCGCGTTCGCATCGGGCTCAATGCCGGGGAGCCCATCGCCGAAGAGGACGATCTGTTTGGGGCCGCCGTGATCAGGGCTGCCCGCATCGCCGCCATGGCTCAGGGAGGCGAAATCCTGGTCGCCAACGTCGTTCGGGAACTCGCCGAGGGCAAGGGCTTCATGTTTGGCGACCGGGGCGAAGTGGCGCTGCGCGGCTTCGATGACCCCGTGCGGCTGTTCGAAGTGCGCTGGCGGGAGGACGCGTGATGGAGCCCCTCATCCAGCCTTCTGTCTCCACCTATCGGTAGGAGTAAGTCTGCACCCCCATAGCGTCTGCCACCAGCAGGACCCTGGTCCCAGCCGCCTGGGAGATGCGCTGCTCCAGGCTCCGGAGGTCATCGACTGAGAGCTCTGGTAGCCCGACATCTGGTTCGGCCCGCTGCAACACGTGTACCTTCCCTTTGAGGGCTGCCTCGAGCTGATTGATGAAGTCCTCGCTGCCCTCAGCGACCAGCACGGTCACAGGCTTCCGCGGGCCGGGCCGCTGGGCCGCCGCTTGCGGTAGGGCGCGTCGGTCCTCCCGCAGTATCAGCCCGTAGTATGGGACGATCAGCCCGGCGGCGACCACATTGCCAATGGCCCACTTGGCCTCTCGGAGCAGCGTGAGCGATAGAGTGCCCTCGAGCAGTGCATCGAGGAAGGTGTACAAGAGGTAGCTGATGTTGCCGAGGACAGCCAGAGTCCCCACGCCAAGCACGCCGTAGACTAGGACCCGCCGGGGGAGGCTGGCGCGCTCTTCGGGGCCGCCGATGGTCGCGCTGCGCTGCATCGAGAACCAGTAGTAGGCCCATACGGGCCCGCCCACGAGAGCGAGGGTGACGACCAGGGCGATGCGGTTTCGCCACCAATCGTTCTCCACCAGCACCTCCCTGGCGCTCGTGATGCCGATGCCGATGACCGTCGGCACGAGAACGATAAGCGCAGCGGCCAGGGCGCCCAGCCCCAGTGCGGCCATGACGTAGGCGTAGATCCTCCTGGCGTCCGGCAGTTGGCCGGCGGCTGCGCGCTCGTGCTGCACCACCTGCCAGTGGTACAGCCACAGGCTTATGCCAATGAGGAGCGGCGAGAGCGCCCCGGGCAGGAAGTGGAAATGGGCCGTGGCCGAGGCTTCCTCCGGTACCCCGATGAGCCACACCAGGACTCCGTAGGCGATGACGCCTGTCGCAACCAGGGTCGTGATGACTCCCCCGAGCACAGCTAGGGCATACAAGTAGAACTGTCGCAGGGTGGACTCGGCATCAAGACGGGCGGCGTAGAGCCAGTGCCACCCCCACAGGCCCGCTCCGACGAGGGCGACCGAGAGGGAGTTCCTCATGAGGTCGCCCCAGAGAGGCTCCTCCCCTTGCAATAGCACCGGCACGGAGAATAGCCCCTCATACGCCTCTCTAAGGACAAGGTAGATAGCGAGGCTCAACCCCACGGCCAACATAGTGAGGCTGTAGGCGGAGGTGACATAAAGGTAGAGCCGACGAACTGTCCTGGTCTCGTCAGTGGGCTGGCCCTCGGCGCTTTCAGCGAGCCAGTGGTACACCCAGAGCCCGCCCCACACCACCAGGGCGGCCACGGCGTAACCGCTGAAGGACCTGGCTCCGAAGGCCCACCGCAGCAGCTCCACCGATGCGTGGGCCACCAACGCCGCGGTCACCGCTAGCGTCAGATAGACGTAGAGCTTCCGCAGGATGGAGCGTCGCTCCGTCGGCTCTTCCTCGGCGAAGCGTTGCACCCTCAGCCGGTGCCAGGCCCATATGGGCGTCCATATGGCCGCGAGGGCCACCCCCAGGGCTAGCTGACTCTCGTCTCGCGACAGGACGGTCGGGCCGAACAACTCGTCGAGCACGTAGCGGGCCAGGAGCGCTACGCCCACGCCGGCCACTATGAGGTAGGCGAAGGTGGCCACATAGAAGTAGAGCCGCTTGACCGTGCCGATGCCTCGGTCTGCTTCAGTCTCCGGCTCCAGGTCCCCTTCGCGGCGCCTCCAGGCCACGACTGCGGCCACGATGCCGCCGATTATCATCAGCGGAACGAGCAACTGAAGAAGTCCAAACAAGATCTGCATGGCAGTACCTCCTCACAGCCGGCTCACAGCCGGCGCTAGTACGGCGGGCACGGCACGGGCCAGGGCATCTCAGGCATGCTTACTAACCGCCACTGGCCTTCTTCCAGCTTCAAATGGAAGGTCCAGTCGTACGAGTATTCAGAAGCGCCAAGGGGGCCACCGGGCTCGAACACCGTGATCCGTACCTTGACCTGTGTCCTGCCGTCCACGGTTCGGACGCTTTCCAGGGTCACCTGACCTTCCCCGATTTCTGTGTAAGAAGCGCCCTTCAAGAAATAGTCGTAGGAGCACTCCCGCTGCAAATCGCTGCTCAGGTAGTCGTAAGCCTCCCGGTATTCCTCGTCTTTCATGGCTAGCAGATAGCGTTGGACAGCTCCTTCGGGCGAGTCCGAAGGGAGAAGCTCAGTACCCCCACGGCCCGTCACGAGGGCAACAGCTATGCCTCCCACTACCAGCGCTATTACAAAGGTCACCGCACCATACAGCCATATTTTCGCCATGGTAGCTTCCCCTTTTCCACTGTTCTTCCACTGGCTTCAGCGTAGACGCTGTCCAGAAGCGCTCCTAGGTTCATCTGCCCCAATTTCCATTGGTGCTTTTGTCAGCCAGCAATAGGTGCGTCTGCACCGTTGCTGGCGCCCCCGCTTCAGGCCGACGGCTGTCATGTCATCTGTCCTGATCCGCGATCTGAAATTCCTCGCTCGCCTGAGCCCTTCCCGGAGGCTCGATCTGCGACCTCGCCCCTTGGCGCACAAGCAGTTGCCCAAGATAACCACTTGTCGGGGAGAGGAGGCAGACCTCGAATGATCTTGCCTTGCGCCAGTAGTACAGGATGGCCACGGCCAGCAGCGCGCCGACGATGGCGAAGAAGTTGTTGTCGGTGGCCTCGACCATGCCGCCGGGCTGAAGGTTAGTGCCCAAGAAGCGGTCCATGCTGTGCTCGTACATCTCCCAAATGGCATGGAAGGCGATAAAGGCGGTGAGGGCCACGAGGATTATTCCGCCGTACCCCAGCCTGAACCTATTGAGCCGCTCCAGCGAGAGGAGGAGGCCGACGAGTACGAACATGAAGGGTAGGGCGTTGATGAAGTGGATCAGGTCGTCGTAGTTAGCGTAGGAGCCGTAGAGGTGGGCGTCGTTGCTGACGATGTCGAAGGTGAAGGTGAAGCTCCACAGGATGTCCAGGAGGTGGGGGTAATCGCCCCTCATTCCCTTCAGGTAGTAGCCCGCCGCGACCATCAAAGAGAACAGCGGGTACAGCACCGCTCTCAGGGTTAGCGATTTGTTTTCGAACTGCGGCAGATCCGGGTGGGTAAACATGAACACAATTGCCGCGACGAGAGCGACCTTGATGGCTACGTTCAAGACGGCAAGTGCTCGCATGGCGCCTCCTTTCCTGTTCAACTGAGCCCATTGTAAGGCCTGCCTGGAGGCGCCCATAGGTTCACCTGCCCCAATTTCCCTGGGTGCTTTTGTCAGCCAGCAATAGGTGCGTCTGCACCATGGCAAGCGTTCTAAGGAGGGCTAGCATGGAGGCCAGAAGGACAAAGGAGGACATCATGGCGACTACCGAAGGGCAGGCCGCTGCCAAGGCGCCTGACCTCGCGCTTGCCGGGCGACGAGCCGTAGCGCTGTTCATCGACGTTCTCGTCGTCGGGTCGCTGGCTGTTCCATTATGGCTGGTCGGGGGGTTGTTTTGGGTGCTATCTGAATGGCTGTGCATTGAGGGGCGTTCGTGCGAAGCCGACTGGCCTCCCCTATTAGCAGTGCTAGCCTGGGGAATCGCTGCCCCCGCCCTGTGTGAGTTCCTATTTCTGGTACGCGCGGGGGAGAGCACAGGCAAAGCCGCGCTCGGGCTACGCATGACGCGGCGTGACGGTTCCCGGCCAACGTGGCGGCAATACCTGGTGCGCACCGCCGCTTCCTCGTTGCCCGCCGTTTTCGCAGTCATGATAGCTGCGGGAGCAGTAGCGACGGGGCTTGACGTTTGGCCACCTGGGGAATATGAGCGGGCGCCTGGAGCTCTTAGCGCGGGGGCAGCAACGGGGCATGAAGCTTGGCCAGTCATAGTTGCAGGGCTGGCCGGGGGGGCATGGATAGGGATCAACGCTATCGCTGTGCTGTTTAGGGGCAGAGCTCTCTATGACTGGATTGTGGGCACCTATGTTGTCCGTGGTCCTACGCAAGAGGAGGCACGGAGCTGAAATGGGTATCCATCGCCAGCGCCGACTGATGGCCAGTAGGAAGGAAAGGAGGACATCGTGGCTGCCAACCAGCGAAGCTCAGAATACGTCACGCCGGACGGAACGCAGTTTGCACCTTATGCCGGCTTCTGGCGGCGCTTCGGGGGCTTCGCAACCGATTGGGTTCTCCTGTGGGTCTTGGGCTTGGCTTTGACGGCCGTCGGCTTTGGAGTCGGCGGTGGAGGTGGAGACAGCGGCGAAGTACATCGCACCTCAGTCCAGGATTTGTTCTGGATTCCGATAGTGGCTGCCTTTCTGATCGGCTACTTCACCCTCTTCTGGGCGCGCGGGCAGTCGCTCGGCATGAAGGCGGTGGGCATCCGGATTGTCAATGCCAGGACGGGGAGACCTCCGAGTGTGGTGAAGGCGGCCGCACGGGCATTCGTCGCTGTCGTTTTCGTTTTCTCTGCGCTCCTGCTGGCTATCTCGGGATTCAGCGATGCGCCAGAGGGACTCAATGCCGTAGACCTCGCCGTCCTCTACACCTCGGCGGCGCTGTTTGTCCTGGGCCTTCTGACTCACCTCTGGATGATCTGGGACCGGAAAAGGCAAACCCTGCTCGACAAAGCAGCCGGAGTCGTCGTCGTTGGCGAGATGACCGCGCTTGGTGCAGACCTCTAAGAAATGAATACGCCGATGCGCCGGACCTGTTCGCGGCGACGGTGGCCCTGAAAGAAGGCGTTTGACCAATGTGTGCCAGAACTGCTAAAGTGCTAGCGCTAGATCATGGAAGCTGCCCGCCGTCAGGTATCGAAAGGACGCAACCCGCATCGCAGGCCGGAGGCCGGGGCTGAGGCTGGACGCGAGGGGCTTACCGGCGTGCTGCCCTTTCTCTTCGCCGTACGCTGGGGCGCCTGGGCCATCGCCCTGGTCCTGGTCGCTTTCGGCGATCTGCCCCACGATAACACCCGCCACGAGCCGCTCCTGCTGGGGCTGACCTTCGCCCAGAACCTGGCTGCCACCCTTTACGTGCCCCTCCTCCGGCCGCGCGTGCGAAGGGCCGTCGGCCCTCGTGGGGGGCCTCGCGACGACTTAATCGCCCTGGGCCTCGTCGATATGGCCACGGTGTTGGCCGTCCTCTACTTCAGCGGCGGTTGGCGCACCCCCTACTATCACTACGCTGTCTCGTCGCTGCTGGTGCCGGCTTTCCTGCTGGGCTGGCGGCGGGCCGCTGTCCTCCTGCTGGGCTTCTTCGCGGCCTACCTCGCGGTTATCTCCACCGCCGGCCAAGGAACCGACGGCCCCTGGCTGCGCGAGGATGCCAGCAGCCTGGCTGGCATCCTCATCACGCCGCTGCTGGTGGTGGTTGTGGTCCAGTACTTATCGCAACTCACCCGCCGCCTAAGCGAACAACGGGAGCGGGCCGAGCAGGCGCTGGCGGAGAACGTCCGCCTCCAGGGGGAGCGGGAGGAGCTGGCCGCCCAGGAAGAACGCAGCCGCATCGCCCGCGAGATCCACGACGGCATCGCCCAGTCCATATACATGCTGTCCCTCAACCTGGAGAAGGCGGCAGAGGTGGCCAAGAGCGACCAGAAGCTGGGAGAGCGGTTGGGCAAGCTCGTCGGCCTCGCCAAAGAGACGCTGCTGGAGGTGCGGCACTATATCTTCGACCTCAAACCGCTTCTTGCAGGAGACGCCGGCCTGTCCGCCACCATTCGCAGTCAGATTCAGGAGTTTAGCACCGTCTCCAGCCTCCCCGTTCGGTTGCAAGTGGAAGGAGAGGAAAGGAAGGTGCCGCTGGCAGTTGGCAGCTCCCTGTATCGCATCGCCCAGGAGGCGCTGGCCAACGTGTATCGGCACGCGGAGGCCTCCAGTATCGATGTCCACCTGGCCTTCAGCAACGACTCGGTCTCCCTGGAGGTCCGGGACAACGGCCGCGGCTTCAGCGTCGACTCGGCGTCTACTGGCGGCCGCGGGCTGCGCAACATTCGCCAGCGTGTCGGCGAACTGGGAGGGCAGGTGGAGATAACGAGTGCACCAGGGCAGGGCGCATCGCTGCGTGTAACGTTGCCAATTGCAGAATAGGCTACCGGCATGAGCGAGCAACCGAAGCCGCTGAGAATCCTCATCGTGGACGACCACGCCGTCGTGCGCACCGGCCTGCGAGCGGTGCTGGAGGACGAAGAGGGGCTGGAGGTCGTCGGCGAGGCGGCGAGCGCCCAGGAGTCCCTGGCCAAGGTCCAGGCCCTGCATCCGGATGTGGTGCTGATGGACATCCGCATGGGCCAAGGCGGCGACGCCAGCGGCATCGATGCCTGCCGCCAGATCCGCAGCGAGCTGCCCGATACCCAGGTCATAATGTTCACCTCGTACGGTGAGCGGGAGTCGGTCCTGTCATCCGTCATGGCCGGGGCCACGGCTTTCTTGACCAAGAACGTCGGCCACGCGCAACTGGTGGAGGCCATCCGCGCCGTGGGCCGCGGCGAGTCCATCCTGGCCCCCAGCGTCACCCGAGATGTCATCCAGCGCCTGGCCGAGCTGAGCAGGGCGCCCTATGGGCCCGAGGACGTCCTCTCGGAGCGGGAGAAGGAGGTTATGCTGCTCATAGCGGAGGGCTGTACCAATAAGGAGATAGCGGCCAGGCTGTTTGTCAGCCCCTACACCGCCCGCAATCACGTGATCCGCATCCTGGACAAGCTGGGCCTATCCCGGCGCTCCGAGGCTGCGGCCCAGGCGGTTAGACTGGGGCTGTTGAGGGAGAAATGAACGTGCCCT